>PSRF01000328.1 GCA_003175865.1 Blastocatellia bacterium | reverse complement strand
CCTTCGCCAAATTTCGCATGCCTGAAAGGAACCACATTTATGAAAGTCTATCCGACTGAAGCCATCAGAAATCTCGCTGTCATTGGACACGGCGACGCAGGGAAGACCCAGCTGATTAGTTCCCTTCTCTACGTCGCCGGAGCCACACCGCGCTGGGGGAAGGTTGATGAAGGCACTACCGTCACCGATTACGAAGAAGATTCCATTGCACGCAAAATCACTCTTAACACCGCACTAGCCCATCTCGAACATCGCGATAATAAACTCAATTTTATCGATACACCTGGATACGCTGCGTTCATTGCTCATGCACGTCCTGCATTGCGCGTCGCCGACTGTGCGATCGCAGTTGTTGATGGCGTGAAAGGAGTGGAGGTTCAGACGGAAAAAAGCTGGTCCTACGCAAATGAGTTTCTCGTTCCGCGCATCATGGTGATAACCAAACTTGATAAGGAGCATGCAGATTTTGGTGCGGCGCTGCAAAGCGCCCAGAACACATTCAGTCGAGCAATCATTCCTTTTACTTTGCCGATCGGAAAAGAAAAAGATTTTCGTGGTGTGGTTGATGTGGTCCACATGAAGGCTTACGAACTCGGGAGCGACGGCCAAGCGAAGGAGATTGATATTCCGGCAGAAGGACGTGATGTCCTTGACAAAACGCGCGAGCGACTCGTTGAGCTCGTCGCTGAGTCCAATGATGAGTTGATGGAAAAATATTTCGAGCAGGGCACACTTGATGAAGCCGACATTCTGCCCAACATCAACAACGCGATCGCCCAAAGCAAATTGTGTCCGGTATTCGCTGTGTCCAGCGTGAGCCAAGTTGGTCTTCGCGCACTACTCAATGGATTGATCGACTACGCGCCAGATCCTGCACACCATGAAGCTGAATGGGGTCGACCTGTTGACAGTGGTCCAGACTCCGAACGCATCGGTCGAAAATACAGTGACAGTGAACCCTTCTCCGCATATTGCTTTAGAACAATCGCGGATCCCTTCGCAGGTCGAATTAACGTTTTCAAGTTGATCAGCGGCCGTTTGCAAACTGACGCGACTGTATTCAATTCAACGCGCAACACCTCGGAGAGACTTGGCGCACTTCACGTGGTGCAAGGCAAGCAGCTGGATAAAGTTACTGAGGCACATGCAGGAGACATCGTCGCCTGCGTGAAACTGAGAGAGACTCAAACTGGTGACACGTTGTGTGACAAGAGCGCACCGATCGTCTACGACCCGGTTGAATATCCTGAAGCAGCCATTGCTTTTGCCATCGAGCCTAAGTCACGCCAGGACGAGGAAAAGATTAGTGTCGCGCTTCACAAAATTCTCGAGGAAGATCCCTCACTGCACTTCACACGTGACGCGCAGACAAAAGAGTTCCTGCTTTCCGGATCCGGACAACTCCATGTTGAGACTGTGGTTGAGAAACTAAGAAAGCGGTACAGTGTTGAAGTTACTCTTCATCCGCCGAAAGTTCCTTACAAAGAGACAATTACTCAACGCGCTGAAGTCCAGGGCAGACACAAGAAACAAACGGGGGGCCGCGGGCAGTTCGGCGATTGCAAGTGTGTTTTCGAACCACTACCGCGCGGCGGCGGCTTTGTTTTTGAAGACAAGATCTTCGGCGGTGCTGTGCCGCAACAGTTCCGACCAGCCATCGAAAAAGGAATCGTCGAAGCAGCACAGATGGGCGCCATCGCTGGGTACCCCCTTGTCGACTTCAAGGTACAACTGATTGACGGCTCGTATCACACTGTTGACTCCGACGAACACTCATTCCGAGCTGCCGGTCGCAAAGCGTTCCGCGCAGCGATGGAAAAAGTTAAGCCATCATTGTTGGAGCCGATAATGGATGTGGAGATTGCTACTCCGCCTGAGTTCAGCGGCGACATAATGGGCGACCTCAACTCCCGTCGTGGACGTGTGCAGGGAATGGACATGAGTGGCAAACAGCAAATGATCAAGGCACAAGTGCCGATGGCAGAGATGTTGAATTACCAATCGACATTGAACTCGATCACTGCTGCTCGAGGTTCGTTCCACATGCAGTTCTCTCATTACGATCCAGTGCCGGGCCAACTCGCTCAAAAGATCGTCGAACAGGCACGCGCTGAGGGAAGAATTAAGGGAGGCGAGGAAGAAGACTAACTATTTGGCCGTGGTCAGTAGTCTGTAGTTATTGGTCATATAAGTCCTATCAAGCCGCTGAACCACCGGCGAACCGAAACGTCAAATGATAAATATCAAATGATCAATGACAGATAATCTTTCTAACACTCAACTCTAGCAATAACAACTCAACCCAGACGACTAAGGGGCCACTCGGGGTTAAAAGCGAGTGGCCCCTGCGTTTCGGAGAATCCGCCGTGACGAGAGAGCGGTTACTCCGGGTTCCCTGGCTTTCTTATTTTCCCTGGTGCAATCACTCCAGCTCCCGGAGGGCCGGGCATGTCCTTGATCGTATACTCGCCAGGTACCTCAAAGAGCGACTTAGCCGGTTCAGTGCGATTGATATTCGTCAACTTGTAAGTTGTCTCACCAGTTCGTGGATCGCTGTGACGAGTCATCACTACCGCTTGCAACTCGGGTGAATACCAACGCTCGCTAACGATCTCGATCGGACGCTCGTTTCCAATTTCACCTGCCGGAATCGTGATTGTCGTCTTGGTACCTTCAGCCTGGACACCTTCAATGATCTGCGTTCCAAGTTTTTCTGTTACCGCATTGGGATCAGGACCATCTGTACGCTTAAACACGTAAGTAGTAGTGCTCGCGCTAACACCGCCTTCGGTTTTGACGATCAACTGTCCATTCTCGGCTTGCGCGGGTGCAACTTCACCCTGTGCATTCCCTGCAATTACAACCGGAGCCTTTTTTGTCACGACAACTCCACTCGGCGCTTGACCCATTGGTTCAACTCGATATTCGAATTTTCGTGTATCAGGAGCGCCGTCTGGTGGACCTGGTAAGGCAAGTGTAAAGGGCAGACTCTTGCGAGCGATGTGAGAACGAGTATCAAGTGTGTAACTAACCCCGGCAACTGGATCATGAATAAAGATTGTTTGAATTGGTTCGCCAGCATCGCCGAGATTTCCAAGCCCTTTCAAGGTCTGCTCACGTCGTGTTCGTCCTTCGCTGTCGCGATAAACCGTACTCGAAATTTTGTTGATGATTCTATTGCCATCGCTCAAAGTTTGAACCGTCTCAGTCACCGCCTGCGCAGAGTAAGGGGCGCCTTTAACTACCTTGCCGCCGAAGCCGACTTCAGATGCGATGAAAACAAAATCTGCCGGTGGCGGAGGTGGAGGCGCACCTTCCGGTCCCTGCTGGATGATGTGACGCTGCACGACAATACTCCCATCACCACTCGCAACTCGCTGTTGTTGCGCGAATGAAACCACTGTCACTGCGAACAACACGGGAACAAACGTCGCCGCCAGGATTACAACCACTCTTTTCATTTCTTCTCTTCCTTTCACAAATACAATTAGTACTCTTTCACAAACCGGATCGCGTGGGCCACTCCATCAACCCCGAGCAGCACGTCGGCTTTTACTTTTTCGTTATAACGATCCATGTTTACGGGGAATCCGAAACTCGCCATCGCTGAACGTGGCAGCTCAACGCGAACTATTTGTCCACCCTCTTGAATGTTTTCAGGATTGAGATAGCTCAGCGCTACGAAATCGGTAGCAATCTCTTTGACGACGTGATTTGAGATCTGACTCTCGTCACGATTCGCGTTACGTGAAGGAGTTTTCGCCACCAAGCCGTTTAATCTGCGCTCACGTTTTGGACGGCGTTCGGGCGCCGGTCTTTCTGGCTTGGGCTGATCAGGAGTCCGGTTATATGCGACGGCTTGCTTCTCATACTGCTTACTTGGGACTGCAGCCTCAACTTGTCGAGGTTGTTTCTGCTCATGACGCCATCGAGCCGCAACAACACCAAACACGATCAAAAGTAATGCTGCGACTGCCGTTAACCAGTAACGAGCCATTGTTCTTCGAGGAACAATCGGATGCACCACGTTACGCGTGCGAAACGCTTCGACTAAATGCGACTCAAGTGCCATCGGAGCAGATACACTCTCCATTTCCAACTTGAGGGCATGTAGTCCTCGTGTCAGATGTTCTTCGGCGTTGAGACGTAACATGCACTCACGGCATTCGCGCTCATGGTCCAACGCGTCGCGTTGCAAGTCGGCATCCATTATTTGGCCACGGGCCAACTCACTTACCAGCTCTTCAAATCTTTGACAGTTCATGCAAAACACCTCGCCGACTTAACAGTCACTTCAGTTGTTTGATCCGCCTGCTCGGCAGGCCGCAACTTTGTCAGTAAGAGCGAACGTGCGCGATGTAAGCGCGAGCGAACGGTGCCAATAGCGCAGCCGAGTATCTCGGCCGTCTCGACGTAACTCAACTCCTGCAACTCACAAAGCACAACCACTTCTCGATAACGTTCTGGGAGACTCAGAATCGCTTTTCGTACCGCTTCGATAGTCTCTGCCCGGGTTAGCTCTTCCAAAAGCCCAGGTTCGGTTCGCGTTTGTTCACTCGCCACCTCGTCCTCGTAATCGTCAGCGAGTGTCACGAGCAACTGCTCACCTCGCAAACGCCGCAGCACGTAATTTCGCGCGACGCCAAGCAGGAAGGATGGGAGCGATCCTCGTGCGGCATCGAACACGTGGCCCTGTCGCATGAGGAAAAGGAAAACCTCCTGGGTCACGTCCTCGGCCACCGAGGGGGACCCACTCATCTGAAGCGCGAATCGATAAATAGCCGCTTGTCTGCGCCGATAGAGCAGCGTGAGCGCATCCTCGTCGCCAGCTAGCATCAGCCGGAGCAATTCACCATCATTCTGGTCGTTATTTGCTTTCATTCGAAACGGACGAAACGCCGCGGTCATTGGTTATTCGCTTGAAAAACTGGGAAAGTTCCAGAAAGTTAAGCTATTTTTGGGCGATCATCTACTCATTGCCCCGATTACTCAGATTTTCCTTGAAACTTCTGTCGAAATTCAGCTGATGAGCAGCGCAACTGGATCCAGTCCTCGAACAGGTGTGGTGTTTGCAACCAGATCGTTAACCACTGAACCGCTTCATTCGCCACCAACTGTTCTTTCCCCAACTTCAACTTCGAATTTGCGACCGACAGAAGTACATCCTTGAGTTCGAGCCCCAGTTCATGAAGAAGAGCGACTCCCGTTTCATCACCTTCGCTGTTGAACTGAGTGTTCAGTTCATCAAGCATTCGCATTGACTCCAGTGCGTTCTCGATCGAACCGAAGTCCAACTCACCGGGTCCAAACAGTTCACTAAAACGGCGACTCCGCCATTGAATATCGGCTTTCAAAACTTCGGCGTGACGCAACTTAGCCCCATGATCCGCGAGCGCCCTGGCTATGGACGCGGGACCCATCGACACCGTCTCACCAAACGTCTCTTTGAGCTCTTGCTGGATCGAATCGAGTTCGGAAGCACCCACCGTTTCGCTATCTAGTCGCTGCCAGATTTCGATGATAATTCGATCGTGTGGTCCTATTTGTCGTGTATTTGATTTCATCAATTGCGCGCTCGTGGCCTAATTTGTAGGGGCGG
>PSRF01000259.1 GCA_003175865.1 Blastocatellia bacterium | reverse complement strand
CGTCATCAAGGTGTTCAAGGACATCGAGTGCGGTGACTACTTCAAAAGAACCGTTTTCATATGGTAGGTGCTCTATCGCTCCAAGCTTAACTGTATCCAAACCTCGGACGCGACAGAAGTCGACGGCTTGTGGAGAAATGTCAACGCCTTGTGCTTTCCCATACGCCGCCAGCATCTTGAGATTCGCTCCCGTGCCGCAGCCGACATCCAGAATCGCGGGATTTGGAGTGTTCAGCGTTGTGCAGATTTTCTCCACAAGGCAGCTAATAATTTTGCGTCGACCTACATACCACCAGTGAGTCTCCTCAACTTCGTAAAGGATTGGATAATGATGCGACTGCATTTCTTTTGACTGATTCTCCGGGACGGTATGAGTCCTGACCCCTCCCCTTACTTGAGATCTTCCAGCCTTCTTGGTTGCTTCCGAAAAACTTTTACTCTGGTTCATACGCAACGTAGCCCGTGACCCTTACTAAAACGGTCAATATATTTAAAATAAGTTTAGTTCGGAAACGGTCAAGGCCCAAAACATTCATAAAGGACAGAAACATATGAATCAAATGGTGCGGAATCTGATGTTCTGTTTGTTGTTGATGGTTCCAGGTCGTCCCGTTGTTTATTCGCAGTCGCTGACGTCTCCGCGACATGATTCATCCAACGCGACCGAGACATCAAGAAAAGTGTTTCAGCATGGACAGGACGGTTCACTCTTTGAGGAGTTTTCTTTCGCGATTAAGGACTTCAAAGTCGAGCATCAATCCGAGCACAACAACTTGAATATTTCGATCTCGTTTCGTTATGTGACCGGGATTGCTAACTCTGATTATCCGGATTATCGCTTGTTGGCGAAAGATGTCGAAATGTTTCTGACCAATTACCCAAACGAAAAAGACTATTGGGAAATAGTAAACAAGAATTTGACGTCCATGCTCTTGAAGAAGTATTCGGCACTGGCAGGAATTACTTGCGAGTTGACAGTGGATCCTGTGCCAAACTCTCCTTATGTACGCTCAAGTCGCGTTATACGTGAACGTCGCAAGTGAAGGATGAGCATGAAGTTTGTGCTTTGAGCTTTGTCTTTTTTTACACGGCCTCACGGTGAGTTGCGACTCGGATTAGGACAAAGCACAAAGAGCAAAGCACAAAGAGCAAAGCACGAAGTACAAAGTACAAACTTCATCCTTGCGCGCCGATCATGTAATCTTTCTCATCAAGTCGTCTTCCATGCTTGATCCCAACACCACACTTCAGAATCGTTATCGGATTGTCCGTAAACTCGGCCAGGGTGGCATGGGCGCGATCTACGAAGCTATCGACCAACGAGTCAGTTGTGTGGTCGCGTTGAAGGAAACTATCGTCGGCTCGAGCCCCGACCTGCGTGAAGCGTTCCATCGTGAGGCGGCGCTGCTGGCAAACTTGCGTCACGCGTCGCTGCCAAAAGTGATGGATTACTTCAGCGAGGGCGACGGTGAATTTCTGGTAATGGAATTCATCGCCGGGCAGGATCTCATGGAACTACTGTCTTTGCGCGGTGGACCAATGCCGCAACTCACGGTCCTCAACTGGGCGATTGAAATCCTGACCTTACTTGAGTATCTGCACACGCACGAACCTTCTATTCTCCATCGCGATATTAAACCCGCAAACTTAAAGACAACCTCAAGTGGCGAGATCTTCTTGTTGGATTTTGGTCTCGCAAAGGGAGCGACTGGACAGATGCTCACGGTCGAAACTACCAGGAGCGTCCCAGGCTACACTCCAATTTATTCTCCACTCGAACAGATTTTGGGCCAGGGCACAGATCAACGCAGTGATATTTATGCGCTCGGCGCGACTCTTTATCATCTCTTAACCGGTGAACCTCCTCCGAGCGCGGCCGTTCGCTTCAATGCAATCGAGAGCGATCAGCTCGACCCTTTGCGAGCGCCGAATCAGATCAATGTCGAAATTACACCGGAGATCTCCGCGTGTGTTCAAAACGCAATGGCTCTGCGCCTTCGGGATCGAACGGTCACCGCCCAGAAGATGCGACTGGAGTTAGAGCGTGCATTAAGGGTAATGGCCAACCGCGATACTGCTCGCAAGGCGGAAGAGGACCTACTCGGGATTGTTCCTGCACGTGATCCTTCAAAGCCTTTGCTGACGGATGACGATGTTCAATTTACCGTCTATGCACCAGAGAAGATCAAACCTGACAAGAATTATTTGCTATTGGCGTTTGCGCACCTCACGAAACGCCGTGAGGATGCCGCACCGGACGAACCCGACCCGCTCGAAGAGGTGAAGAAGCAGGCATCACGTCTTCTTAGTGATCAACCTGAGGACTATCAAGACACGAAAGACTCAAGCAGCCAACCAGTGCCGCGCGGAGGTGAAATCACATTCGTTCCTGTTGTCAGAGGTCTAACATTTAATCCACCGAGTCGCAGTTTCACATGGCAGAAGAGTGTTCATAAAGAAGAGTTTGATGTCCATGCGTCTGCTGATGTTGATGGTAAGACATTGAGTGGCAGCATGACTGTGTTCCTCGGGAGTATTGTTATCGCGAACGTCAACCTCACGATCGGCGTTGATAGCAATGCGACACCGGTAAAAGAAAAAATCTCTTTGGACCAGGCGCGGAGCGCACGACGAGTGCGACAAGTATTCGCGTCCTACTCACACAAGGACGAACAAGTTGTCGCCGAACTGGCACACGTAGCGCCGATCTTTGGTTCTCGTTTCTTGCTGGACCGCACACATTTAGAGCCTGGAGAGGATCGCGTCGAAGGACTACAAAGGTTGATTCGTGACGCGGATGTGTTTCAACTCTTCTGGTCGACAAACTCAATGAAGTCGTCGGAGATTGTCGACGAAATCAAATATGCTGCGGGCCTTGGTCGACCAGGGTTTATCTTGCCGACCTATTGGGAAGAACCAATCCCTCGTAGTCCAGAGGAAGGTCTGCCACCTCCAGAGGTCGATCGACTGCAGTTTTATCGGATTTATCCTGGCTCGATCTCGAAGACAGTGGTTGCGAAGACTGCAGAAACGAGACTGATAATCCTTGGTCCTTCTGGTTCTGAGATCTACATTGATGATGAACGGCAGGGAAGTATCGGCAGCTCGGGGCGGGTTATTCTGAAGTCAATCACGACCGGCAAGCATCTCTTGCGTGTTACTCAGTTTGGACATCAGGACGACGAGCGCGTAATAGAAGTCAAGTCAGGAACAGGTGAGCAGATCTTTCAAACGTTCTTGAAGCCGCCTATTACTGCGTCCACACGGAGACACACCAGTCCTGCTCAGGTGTTGGCGGATAAGACCTCGCCGCCTCGAGACCTAATAACGTCCGCTGAGCCCGCCACAATCGGTCCTCCCGTTCAGTACCAGACTTCCTTTACTGTTCGTTGTTCGCTATGTGGAATGCAGTATTCTGCGGAAGTGC
The DNA here is from genome assembly GCA_003175865.1 of Blastocatellia bacterium. Taxonomy (GTDB): domain Bacteria; phylum Acidobacteriota; class Blastocatellia; order Pyrinomonadales; family Pyrinomonadaceae; genus PSRF01. The sequence goes on along the minus strand of PSRF01000259.1, from coordinate 3,010 downwards.
AGTTCTGTAGGAGTTGTGGCAATAGCCTTCATGAAACGCGTCAAATTCAATCAGCACCCCAGGCCTCGTTCAGTGAACCACCTCGCGATTACAAGACGCCGCAAGTTGCCAGGAGCAAGCGAGGACTGATGATTCCGATTTTCGCAGGCGCTGCGATGGTGCTGCTGATTATGATCATTGCTCCCGTGTGGTTGACGTTGCGCAGCACAAGTACCGCATCCGTTGCACCTCCGGTGACTACCGCAAACTCTTCGAACAGCAACACGATCGCAAACACCAACACGACAGCAACCACCAATGCCACTGCAAACAATAATACCGACACTGCCATTCAGGTCGCCCCTGACGGTCAGTTTGTAGATCTCAATGGAGAGACGCACCGCTTGAGATCGTTTGAAGGTCGCGTTGTTGCATTGAACTTCTGGTCAGTCGCGAATCCTCTAAGCCGTGTGGAGGTTCCAATACTTAATGAGTTGCAAAACAGATACGGTTCTCGTGGTCTCACGGTCATAGGTCTGTTGACGAATGGAACGGTCGACCAGGTGAGGGATTTTCAGAAGGAGACTCACCAGGATTATCTAGTCGGCTTTAGCGATCGAAAGATCCAGGCAGAATTATCCACAAGAAATCTGCCAACAACTTATGTCATTGATCGGCGTGGTCTGGTCATGAAAAAGTTGGTTGGCCCGCAAAGTCGTGAGACATTGGAATCGGCAATCCAGCCACTGCTTGCTGCGCACCCATGAGCCTCCGCTGAATTGAATCACTGATCGAAGCAAGGTGCAGTTAGGAAGGGCGGCTTGCCATCGCTCTAAGCAGGCACACTATCACATTGAGTGCAATATGACTGCACGCGTAGGCAAGCAATTCCCTTTGAACAGGGTTTTTTCTAAAGTTCGGACCAGAGAACAGCTATAGATTCACAAACCGACGACAGCTAAGGGTTAGGTATCGGAGGTATGAAGGGATAAGTCGCTTTAGCTTCATCGCCGATCTTGGTTCCGTTCCTATACGTGTTTGGGCAGACAGGATGTGCGAACACCGAAGGAGCATCTGGCCCCGAATAAACAATGTCATCAACCGCTGGTCCACCCACAGGGTTCGAACCATCGAGATCTCGCACGCGTTTAGCAATCTCATGATCAGCGCATGATGTATCGCCGCTGATTCCTAACCCACCGACGATCTTACCGTTGTGATAGAGGGGCACACCGCCACCGAAAAAGATTAGGCCTGCAACAATCTGATTATTGCCACCGCCCTGGCCTCCTGGCGGGGCGAGGAATTGTGTGTTGAAGAGATTCGATTGACCAAGGCTCCAAAGAGAGTGACCTGGCTGTGTGAAGGTGTACAACCTCGCCGTTGAAAGCGGTAACGTGTCAAGGCTGAAAGCGTTGGCGGTATAAGCTTTTGACTTTGCGATAGCTTGGCTGCCTGGCCAAACTTGCGTCGGGTCTGACGTCGACGTCGCATAGGCACACAGTTCACCATCGCGATTCACAACGGCACCCCACATGCGCGTCCCTTCGAATAGACCACCGATTGGTTTATTGACGTTCTGAGCTTGAACGAGTAGATCGTGCAGTTGAGCTGCTGAGGGTAAGTTCTGACACCCACCTGCCGGGAGCGCAACGACACTAGTCGACGCTGCGAACTGTGCAACGATGAGAAGAACAGTGACGATCAAAGTCGCCCCTAGAGCGACAAGAGAGACAGTCCGTTTCATAGTCTTTCCTTTCTCTTGGTGGACAAACTTAATTTAATTGGGGCGGGGGTGCGTGCTTCTATACAATCGTTGATGATGTAAGTCAAAAAAATCGGAGTAAGGTAGAGAACCAGGAGCGGTAGCAACGGGAAGCTAACACTCAACTAAGCCACATGAAGGTGGGCATCGGGCAAGTTGACTGTTAGCTTCCCATCGCTACCGCTCCTGGTTCTCTAGTCGTGGTCCACGCCGAGCGGTGCTCAAAGATGTGCAAATGGATTATTACTCATGGCCACCCGACGCCAGTTGCCGGGGCCTTGATTGTCAGTACCTGACCAGTGCCCAATCCTTCCATCATCTTCTCAAACCCGTGCCACTCAGCTGCCATGATGAAGAGTGTCTTGCGATCTGTTCCGCCGAGCATACATGCGAAACAACCACGGTCAACGTTTACGGTCTGTAGGATCTCGCCGCCTTGTCGGACGCGTACGCAGCGTTTGTTGGGAACATCAGCGTACCAAACCGCGCCTTCAGCGTCGGCAGTGATTCCATCAGGAGCACCGTCCTTAAGGTCGGCCCAGACTCGGCGGTTCGACAGATTCCCACTGGATGCGATATCGAAAGCGGTGAGTCTCTTTCCGAATGATTCTGCGAGGATCAAAGTTGAGTTGTCAGGTGTCACCGCCATCCCATTAGGAAAAGCAAGACCTTCTGCCACCTGACGAACAGAACCGTCCGAAGCGACCAGCGCAATGATTCCCGAAGCAGGATTCGCACCGCCCATTGCTCCCCCGTTGACGTAGGCGTTCCCGCGACCATCGACAACAATTTCGTTCCAGGTTTGAGCTGGGAGTTCGCTCAAATCTGCATGAGGCACGAGTGTGCCATTGCTTTCCTGTCGCATTAGTGGACGATCGCTCGTGGAAAGGATTAACAAACTCCCGTTCGGCAGCCACGCGATCGAAAATGGAAATGAAGCGAAGGGCAGCCGGACCATGACTTCACTGTTGCTTTTGCGGTCGACGGCGACGATCTCTTGTCTGCCCCAATTTGAAAACCAGAGTCGACCCTTGTGCCAGCGCGGAGATTCGCCGAATCCCAGACCAGTGAGGAGGGTCTTTAATCCCGGAGCTGAGGATTGTTTCGTAGTAACTTTTCGGTTCTGTCCAATTGCAAACTTGGCTCCGGCAGACGCAGCACACATCCGGATCAACGTCGTTCTTTGCGTCATTGTGAATTCCTCCTTCCGATCATTGTTAAAGTATGTCCTAGTGTGACAACCAAACAGTGTTTTGTGTTCAGCGC
>PSRF01000417.1 GCA_003175865.1 Blastocatellia bacterium | reverse complement strand
ACCCGTGTGGTCGATGGCGAAGGAAAAGACCTTGGCTTTATTCAGGAAAGCAAAGACGAGGACGCAGATTTTGGAGTAATACTTTCGAAGCCTCTCGCTGCCGGTGAAACATCCCAAATCACCGTACAGTACGACGGCGGCGATGCTTTACGTGACTCGGGCGGCGGTAATTTCATTTTGATTCCTCGATCAACATGGTATCCAGCTAATGCGCATGCGCTCTATGCCGAGGATCGAGCGATCTTTGATATGACGTTCAGATTCCCTAAGTCATACACATTTGTGGGAACCGGTGCTCCTGTCGAACCCGATTCACGCGACGGTGATGTGATGGTTGCAAAGTGGTCAAGTGGTCAAACAGAGCTGGCTGTTGCGGGGTTCAATTACGGAAAGTTTAAGAAGAAGGAAGTTGCTGATAAAAACACCGGCTACAACGTTGAGTTCTACGCGAATGAAGATGTGCCAGATGCGCTAAAGCAGATTCAAATGAGGATCGAACAACTCGAAAGCGCCGGCAATAAGACGGGCACGACGCTCGGCTCAATCACGACAACCAAAATGGCAGACTCTGCGCTGGCGGATGCGCAGAACGCGACGCGTATCTACAACCTCTTCTTCGGCAAACTACCGTACTCGAGAATTGCAATGACACAACAGCCAGCTCCGAATTTTGGACAGGCGTGGCCCACACTCGTGTTCATGCCTTATATAGCGTTTATAGACACTACGCAGCGAACTCAGTTGCTTGGCATTCGCGGAGGCACCAACAATTTTTGGAAATACGTCGCGCCGCATGAAATCGCGCACCAATGGTGGGGTCACATCATTGGCTGGGATAGTTACCACGATCAGTGGATGAGTGAAGGATTCGCAGAATTCTCGGCATCACTCTATGTGCAAATGATAAGAGGGAACGACAAGTTCATCGACTTCTGGGAAGACCAACGAAACCGGATCGTCCAGTCGTCACCATTAACCAAGGATCGTAAACCGTACACAGTAGGTCCAGTCACGCAGGGATATAGGCTGAACAACGGCAAAACCGGCGGCTGGATCGCGCAGAGCTTGATCTATCCAAAAGGCGCCTACATTCTGCATATGATCCGTATGATGATGTTCGACCAAAAGACCGGCGACGCCCGTTTCCAGGCGATGATGAAAGATTTCATCCAAACGCATTTCAATCAGGATGTTTCAACCGAGGATTTTAAAGCGATCGTCGAGAAGCATATGACACCCGTGATGAATGTCGACAAGACAGGAAAGATGGACTGGTTCTTCAACGAATGGGTGTACGGCACGGAAGTGCCTTCGTATCGTTTTGAGTATCAAATTGGGGGCGACGGAATGCTCTCAGGACGAATCACGCAATCAGGTGTCTCCGAGAGTTTCGTGATGCTGGTTCCAATTTATGTCGATATGGGAAAAGGCTTCATTAAACTCGGATCGGCGACACTCGTCGGCAATTCGTCCCTGGATTTGAAGAATATAAAACTGCCGGCGGCACCGAAAAGGGCCGCGATCTGCGCCCTCAAAGATGTCCTCGCAACCGACATACAAAACAGCAAATAACCACCCGAGGGTCGGTACGGACTCAGGTGGGCCGAATTGGCTCTGTAGCTGAGGTGCGCGCCAAGTATCCAAATTGATGTAGTCTTCAGCGCACGAAAAAACCGAGGAGTCGGTTACATTTTAGTTACAGGGCTAGACAGTTTCATCATAGTTTGTCTATGATGATTTTCCGCTTCTACAGCGGAGTTTCATTCGCGCCTGGCGACCAAACGCTAGGAAACATTCCACGAACAAAGGTAGCGCGTCGTTTTGTTGCTTTAATGTCCCGACCGGCACCGGTGACCAAACATCTCGCGCCCCCAAATTACGGAGGTTACTAATGCTCAGGATAGGAAAGAATCCTAAGGAACAAGAAGAACACGACACCGCCAGCAACAAACAGGAAGCCCCTGAATACCCTGCTGCGCGAACCTACTCCTCGTATCAAGCGAGCACTGAATCCAAGCCCGCCGAAGTTACAGCTGCCGCCAGTCGAGCGATGACGGAGAGCGAAACGATTGCGCGGGACATCAAAGAAGGAACGCTGAGTGGTTTTGTCGGCAGTGGCACAGTTGTCACCGGCGAGGCCAACTTCAAAGCGATGATGAGAGTGGATGGCCACCTCTCAGGTCGTGTTAGTTCCACCAGTGGTACTTTGATCGTTGGCTCCAACGGTAAAGTTGACGCCAACATTGAAGTGGCCGTTGCAGTGATTCATGGGACCATCAATGGCGACATCGTCGCCAACCAACGATTGGAGTTGGGCCGATCGGCAAAAGTCAACGGGAATATTCAAACTCCGTCGCTCATTATCGAACAAGGTGCCGTTTTCGAGGGCAGCTGCAAAATGTTGCAGATGACTGCCGCCGCTGAGAAGTCGAAGAGGGATCGCAAGCACGATGAACCTCTCGATACCACGAGACTGCAGACGATTAACGCTGATGGATCAAAAGCTAACGACATCCCCAGCGTGTCGAATGTTGTGAGCTAAGCTCCTTCAACAAACGCCGTTACTTAACTAAAGGCGCTTCGCTGGACCATCAGCGAAGCGCCTTTTGGTTTCTAAACGTCAAGACTGTAGGGATCCGACGGCCCAACTGTGGATGCGAGATTGGAGATGCTCAGTCAAGTTGAGTTGAGAAATCCCGTCGCTACGTGTCAAAAATCCGAGTTTGCCTTGAGACTTCGTTAGTGTTATTTGGTGTGATTTCGTGGACCGCTTTTTTCGGAAGCGTAACAGCTGATCCACAAACTCACACGAACTATCACGAACAATGCAATACACAGAGTGTTTTTGGTGCAGAGTCGTAGCATGGTCGTTGTCTCTTGATTCCACTTATGGCGCCTAACGTGTTCCTCCTCAATCGTTGGACAGTTATTATCAGTTTCTTGTTGCTGACACTTGGCACGAGTGCTTCAGCCCAGAACTCAACAATCCCATCAGACATAATGCTTCGAATCGTCAGGGCCGAAGACGAGCGCCGCTGGGACAACGATCTCTCACAACTGCTCAAGCACCAAAATCGTGCTGTGCGTGAGCGGGTCGCACTTGCAGCTGGCAGAATCGGCAACGAATCGGCGATTCCGGATTTAAGCGCGCTGTTAGAAAAGGACCCCGACAATGCGGTGCGCGCAATGGCAGCTTTCGCGATTGGCGAAACCGAGGCGGACGCTGGAACTGGTCCATTAATTGCTGCGATTAACGGCGGAGGTTCTTCTCCAAATATTCGTGCACGCGCAATTGAGGGCCTTGGGAAGATTGCTGCAGCGCTACCAAAAGAAAAAGAGCCACGGCAACGCGAACTCGCGGCAGCAATTCTTGAAGCAATTAAGACTCCGAATCCAACTCGCGAAGAGACTCTGCTAGGCCTGACCGCTATTCTACGAAGCAAACCTGCAGGAGCTGGGCCGGTCTTGGCGAGTTTCTTAAAGAACTCAGATGCACGCGTTCGCGCCGACGCACTTAATACTCTCGCCCGTTTGCGTCTGAAAGATGGTAACGACCAACTGCAATCACTTTTGCAGGATAGCGATCCCATTGTTCGTGCCAATGCAGCTCGCGTCGCGGGCGCAACCGAGGACAAAACAACGCTCGCGACACTCGTTCAAGCAGCGACAACCGATGCAGACCCGCGAGTGAGAGTCAGTGCCATCAGATCTCTCGGAGCGCTAAAAGACTCGTCGATCGTCGAGAAGTTGGTTACTCGCGCAGAGTCTTTAACACACAGCGATCTAAGTAATCGACCCGCTGAAACCAACGAACTCCTGGAAATCGCCACAACATTCGGTCGCACGATTCCAGCTACTGAAAATCAGGCTGCACTTAACTGGCTGCGCCAGCTTCGGAATGCCCTCGAAAACACAGCACCCGAAGCCGAAATGGCCTACGCACGCATTAGGCCGGCAGCCTACCTTGCTGAATTCGGCGAAGGCGCCATTACTGCTAAAAACCTTCAACGCAAATTCATCCTCAACTGGCGCTCAGGTGCGGGGATTGCAGCTGGGTTAGGGGAAATCGCATCGCTCACCGCCACTACAACCAAAGATGTCGACGAGTTGAAACACAGGGCGCAAGAACTGCTGCTGGCAATGCTTAATTATCGTAAGTCGGGCATTACTATCAATTCGCTAGTCGCATTACATACGGAGTATGGAATATCGGAGGTGTTACGCGCGTACGCGGTATTCAAACCTCAGGACCTGCAACAAATACTTCTGGAGAACTTGAAAGATAGTGACGTTATAATTCGTGCAACTGCAGCTGATCTCCTGGGCGACTTGCCACCATCAGAAGTAAACACCCGGGCGCTCTCAGAAGCGTTAATGCCGGCATTCAATGACAAACTAAACGATGCAGTACTCTCAATCCTCGATTCACTTGCGAAACAAAAGACTGCGACAGCAAACGAAACAATCAAGTCAGCACTCGACGCCAAAGACTATCTGGTCAGACGTCGGGCCGTGTCTCTCCTGAAACAAAACAGCGTCGGGGATTTCAGCGATCGCATCGGCACCGTCCAAACCAAGAACAAACCATCGGATTACCAGCGCGCTTTGGCGCTGATCGAAAAAAATGTCCGTGCGGTTGTGACAACTTCAAAGGGTTCGTTTACGATGGAGTTTCTCCCCGTTGACGCCCCGCTGACCGTCGATAATTTCGTTCAATTGGCCCAACGCAATTACTTCAACGGAATTACAATCCATCGCGTTGTACCCAATTTCGTGATTCAGGACGGTGATCCACGCGGGGACGGAAACGGCGGCCCCGGTTATGAGATTCGGTGCGAGATTAATGAAGTACCGTTTGAACGCGCCGCGGTCGGCATGGCGCTTTCAGGAAAAGATACCGGCGGTTCACAATGGTTCGTGACGCATTCGCCTCAACCGCATCTTGACGGTGGTTACACGGTTTTTGGGCGAGTAATCGACGGTATGGACGTCGTTGACAAAATCACGAGAGGCGACGTGATACAGTCCATTCGAATAACGGTAAGACCAAGCAGGGGATGAACATGTCAGGCACGGCGACAACGTGTACTACGAGTGGAATGCTATTCCGTCGAGCGGTCCTTTTTAGCATCGCTATCTGTGGCTCGATAGCCTTAGTCAACTCCGTTTTGGGGCAGACTGACGAAAATACGCCGCGTCACAAGTATCAAATCAACTTCAGCATCGACTTCGATCACCTCGCGTTTACTGGCACAGAGCGAGTTACGTTTGTAAATCGAGGCGACAAACCCACCTCCTCAATCTTTTTTCATCTGTATCCGAACCTCCGTGTAAATGACCAACCGACCTCAAATGGAAACGGTGGTGAGTCAGACGAACCCCGTCTCGATATCCTGGAAGTTAAGTCGGGCGACACTTCGCTGGTCTATGCAATCGATGATCAAGGCACAACGTTACGCGTCAACTTACGAGAGGTCGTCGCTCCTGAATCATCCACGGAAATCTTTATTAAGTTCAAAGGATCGGTGCCGGAGATCGACCCGGACGAAACAAGCTTAACGACACATGTCGTCAAGCAGGTCAGCGCTGCCCTCCGCAACGATCGAGAGACCAGGCGAGCGCGAGACATCAACTATCGCTGTAAAGGCGTGATGTTGTTGGGTTCAGCTTACCCGGTTCTGGCCGTTCACGATGGCGATGATTGGCGGCGCAAAGTGGAAGCATCGGTTGGCGACATAGTCTTCAACGAAGCGGCTGATTACGAGGTCAACGTCGAAGTACCATCCGGCGTGGAAGTCTTTACGTCAGGATCCGCGCAGCCCGGAAGCAAAATGTTTACAGGCTCCCCCCTTCGCGAGTTTGTAATCATCGCTGGTCGCGGGCTACGCAGTGAACATACAGAAGTACAGGGCGTCAATGTGCAGTCGATCTATTTCTCCGAACACGAGCGCGTTGGTAAGCGCGCACTTGCGATCGCAGCGAACGGCTTGCGTGTGTTCACATCAGTGTTTGGCAAACTGCCGTTCCAATCCATCACGATCGCAGAAGCACCGCTGGTGGCCGGATTGGGGAGTGCGGAGTTTTCGGGACTCGGTGTGATTGCGAGCGCTTTCTACGTCGACTTTGATTCGCCGACGATTCGTAATCTTCCCGAGATCATTCGCGATCAGCGCCCCTCAGTGGAAGAAAGTCTCGAATGGACCGTCGGTCATCTCGTCGCTCATCAGTGGTGGGGCGCGGCAGTTGGCAACGATCCAGCGCGTGAACCTGTGTTGGATGAGGCACTCTCCTGCTGGTCCTCTCTCGTCTACTACAGAACGACTTACGGAGACGAAAAAGCGAAGGCGGTTCTGGACGATCAAGTACGTGGTGTTTATCGTCTGTATCGAACCTTCGGCGGCGACGACATGGACGCAAGCCGTCCGTCGCGCGATTACCGAAATACTTTCCAGTATGCGGCTATTGTGACCGCAAAGGGCGCACTCATGTTTGTCGAGCTCCAGCGTTCGCTGGGAGACGAAAAGACTTTTGCGGCGTTGCGAAACTATTACCAAAGCAATTTATTTGAGATTGCGGAGCTGGAGGACCTGCGCAGCGCACTAGTTGCCGAAGCACCAATCGAACAGAGAAGGGTGATTGGACGTATATTCAATCGCTGGCTGACGGCCAAGCGTGGTGATGAAGATATCGCCACACCTGACACGGAGTTGGCAGCAACGTTGGGCATCCCAACCAAGCAGCCGCAACCCAGGTCAAACGACAAGAATGCCTTCACCGCCTTTGCGCGAGTCGGGAAGTTTTTCTGGCAACAAATGACGCGTATTCGGTGAAATGCTGTTTAGGGAACCGGGAGCGGTAGCGACCGGATGTTACGCATAACTATAGATTTCTAAGTTGACGCTTGCATCCGGTCGCTACCGCTCCCGGTTCCCTAAGAGGAGGCTATGAGAGCTTTAAAGATCGAAGACATTCCCCAACGCCCAACCGCTATCTCAGACCGAGTTAAAGTCGAAACAAGCCTGGAACGTCTTAGCTGGCTCATGGACGATTTGATTCGTGTGCCAGGACTTGGCTGGGGCATTGGTCTCGACGCATTGGTTGGCCTCATTCCTGGATTTGGCGACACCGCCACCACATTGGTGTCTCTTTACATTCTCGCGTCGGCAGTTCGATACCGTGTTCCCAAGATCACGCTGTTGCGAATGGGAATGAATATCGGAATTGATTATCTTCTTGGTTCTGTTCCGGTCGCCGGTGATCTGTTTGACACATTTTGGAAGTCGAACCGGATGAACGTTGAGCTCCTGAAGAAGCGTGCAACAGTCTCAGCGAACGAAGCTCGCAAGGGTCGACTCGGCGATTGGCTCTTTGTGAGTGCGATTATCTTCGGCTTGGTTTTGCTGGCGGTGGGTAGTGCTGCGGTGAGTCTGTATTTGTTGTATCAACTCACAAAAGTGTTCACGCA
>PSRF01000279.1 GCA_003175865.1 Blastocatellia bacterium | reverse complement strand
CAGGGTGGCGTCGTTCTTACGCCTGGTAGCTGGTGGTTACACGCAAAGTTGTCGGGTGATGAGGAACTCGAATGGCGCTTGCCGCTCAACGTCGCGGGTCCGCAACAAACCGTCGAACTCAATCCGCAGAATGCCTACACTCGTAGTAAAACCTTCTAGTCCGTGGCCAGTTGTCCGTGGTCAGTTGTCCGCGGGTCGGTTATTGGTGAAAGGACCGATAGGGCCTTTTTTACCTATAACCTCCGACAACTGACCACTCTCAACTGACAACTGACCAACATGCTTGCCCTCCGCGTCAAAAATAAACGTTTAGCCGTCCGCGACGTTCAAAGACCTGATGCTGACAGTGAAGCACTCGTGCGTGTTGTCTTGTCGGGAATTTGCAACACTGATCTTGAAATTGCGCGCGGTTATGCTGGATTCAATGGAACTATCGGACACGAGTTCGTCGGTGTAGTAGAGCAGAGTTCAAACAACAAACTACTGAATCAACGGGTCGTCGGCGAAATTAATGTCGGATGTGGCAAATGCCCACTCTGCTTGAGTGAAGACCCTCGTCATTGTCCATCGCGTACTGTGCTTGGGATCGTAGGCCGCGACGGAGCACACGCTGAGTTCCTTCTCCTTCCTCTTGAGAACTTAGTCGCGGTTCCAGAGAAAGTAATTGACGAGCATGCCGTTTTCACTGAACCACTCGCTGCGGCATGCGGTATTGTCGAACGCACGAACATCAAGGCTGACGATCGAGTTGCAGTTATTGGTGACGGCAAACTTGGATTAATGTGCGCGCAAGTCCTCGCCTTGACGTCACCAGTTCTCTTGGTGGGTAAACATCAGACCAAACTCCGAATCGCACAGAGACGCGGAATTGAGACAACTACTCCGAAAGATGTAGCAAGTAGAGGGCGCGAGTTTGATGTTGTAGTTGAAGCGTCTGGATCGCCCTCAGGCTTTGCAATGGCTCTTGACCTGTTGCGGCCAAAAGGAAGACTCGTTTTAAAGTCTACGTTTCACGACACGACGGAAATTGATGCTGCGCGAATCGTCGTTGATGAAATTTCAATTATTGGCTCGCGTTGTGGACGCTTCGCACCGGCGTTGGATCTTCTTAAGAAGGGCGCGATCGACGTGGACAGTATGATCAGCGAAGAGTATGCACTGGCTGATGGTGTTCACGCGATGAAACGCGCGAAAGCAAAAGGAATATTGAAGATTCTGTTGCGACCTTGAAGTCAACGCAGGTTAGTACTTTGTTTTTTGTATTTTGTACTTTGTTATTTCGAATCCCACTCCTATTTCAGAATTTGCGGTCGAAGACGAACAAAGTACAACGCACGAGGCACGCATTAAAGTAGAACTTTTGGCGTGTGCGAACTCGCCCGACCGCCATCCAACATCCCGCCGTTTTTTGCCGACTGGCAATCCATTAGCTATACTCTAAGCCTTTTCCAGCATTGCGGGTTGACGCATACCAAGCGCATCGTCCGTGAAGCCCGGCTGGCATTCAGAAGCGTTTTTCGAAGGTGGTGAGTGCTATGTTTCACGTATCAAAAGATAATGCAACCGATCAAGAACGGGCGATTTTGCGCAAGTTGCGCGTCTGGATTGCGGCATTGGCTGTCGCATGTTTGGTGGCCGGAATTGGAATTGGGGCAATGTTGTCGGGACATCCGACAAAAGCTCAACCCGAAGCGCAGATCGCGCGCGCACCGGAAGCGTTGTCCGCTTCGTTCGCAGAGATCGCACGTCGCGTTGAGCCTGCGGTCGTCAACATCGAAACAATGCAAGCCTCAACCGAGCTGACGGACAAAGACAACGAAGACAAAGACGACGACGCGGCGTCGAATAATCCCCTGTTAGACATGTTTCGTCGTCAGCAACGACGTCCAACTCGAGGTGTTGGCAGCGGCTTTATTGTGAACGCAAAGGGCTTCATCCTGACGAACGAACACGTCATCGATGATGCAAACCGCATAAGTGTAGGCTTGCAGTCAGGAGAAAAGTATCCCGCACGCGTAATCGGTACAGATCCAGAGACTGACGTCGCTGTGCTGAAGATCGAAGCACCACACGATCTGCCAACAGTGACACTAGGTGATTCGAACGCGGCTCAAGTTGGAGACTGGGTATTGGCGATGGGCTCACCATTCGGGCTCGACCAAACAGTGACCGCCGGAATCATCTCGAAGAAAGAACGCGAGAGTCCCTACTTCAATATCTTTCAGCGCTTCCTTCAAACAGACGCTGCTATTAATCGAGGCAACAGCGGTGGACCACTTGTTAACATGCGTGGCGAAGTAGTCGGTATGAATTCGCAGATTGCGACCTCAACCGGCGATTACAACGGAATCGGCTTCGCACTTCCTGCAAATGAAACGAGTTTTGTTTACAAACAACTGGTTGCTCAAGGCAAAGTGAAGCGTGGCTATTTAGGTATAACGCTGGAATCTGTGCACGAAGAGTTTGCGAAGGTCTACGGCATGACCGAAGCGAAAGGAGCGATCATAACCTCAGTGTCGCCAACCGAAGGTGGCCAGGAAACACCTGCTGCTAAAGTTGGTCTGCAACCGAACGACATCATCGTCGAATTCGAAGGCAACAGTATCGCGAGTGCACAAGATTTGATTCAACGCGTGGCGAGCACACCCGTTGGACAGTCCGCATCACTGGTTTACCTGCGTGAGATCGACGGCAAGCTCGAAAAGAAGACCGCCACCGTTGTGCTCAGCGAACGACCATTGCTGCCAGGGGCACGTGGCACTGAATCGCCGAAGATTACTCCGAGAGATCCCGATCCGCGCGGCAACGCCTTGCGTCTCGGACTCACGCTGGCAGAGTTAACTCCGCAACTTGTCACTGAGAGACATCTCACCGGAGTCAAGGGACTCTACATCAAAGACATCGATCCCAATGGACTGGCTGCAGAAGTGCGCATATCGCCATCAGGCACCCCTGCCCTGAGCGAGGGAGATGTCATTAATCGAATCAATCGCATACCAGTCAACACACTCGGCGATTTTCAACGGGTGTTGAATGGCTTGAAAACGGGCGATCCGATTGTGTTGCACGTGACCACCATCCAACGTGACCGACCAATTCAACGTATTGTTCAATTTACCTATCAATAAGAAGGTGGCGAGTGTCGGGGTCGGGTCTCAGCAGAAGCAATTGGCGAAGTTCGACCCTGACACCCGAGACCTGATACCCGGAACCCAATATGGCTCAGGCAAAAAAGGCTGTTTCAAAAACAAGCAAGAAGCAAGTTTCTCGTAGCGCACCGCGCGCGATTCCCAAAACTTTTCAAAACTACATTGGCGGAAAATGGATCCCGAGTGAGTCGGGTGAGATGTTTGAAAACATCAATCCGGCCAACACAGGCGATGTCATTGGCCGATTCCCACTCTCAACAAGTGAAGACATAAACGCAGCAGTCAACGCCGCTCAGGAGGCGTTTGATCGTTGGCGTAAAACTCCCGCGCCAAAGCGCGCGGAGTTGCTGTTTCGTCTTGGCGAGATCTTGATACGCAATAAGGACCAGTACACCGCCGACATGACTCGCGAGATGGGTAAGGTCCTGAAAGAAGCGGGCGGCGATGTGCAGGAAGCAATCGACTGTACATACTACACTGCGGGCGAGGGTCGCCGACTACACGGTTACACCGCGCCAGCTGAGATGCGCGATAAGTTTGCCATGTGCGTGCGTCAGCCAGTCGGTTTGTGTGGACTTATTACGCCATGGAATTTTCCAATGGCGATTCCTTCGTGGAAACTTATCCCGGCGCTGGTTTGCGGCAACACCGTTGTGATCAAACCCGCTGAGGATACACCTCTGTCTTCATACAATCTCGTGAAAGCGTGTGAAGAAGCAGGAATCCCTCCGGGTGTTGTAAATCTCGTGACTGGATTTGGTGAGACGGTCGGTGCAGCGCTGACAAACCATCCAGCACTGCGCCTCATTTCGTTCACGGGTTCGACCGACACTGGACGAATTGTCGCCTCCGCATGTGCCGAACGAAACGCGATCTGTTCGCTGGAAATGGGTGGCAAGAACGCCATCATCATCATGGATGATGCTGATATTGACTTAGCGATCGAAGGCGCCATTTGGGGCGCCTTCGGCACGTCTGGGCAACGTTGCACAGCGTCGTCGCGTTTAGTCGTGCACAAGAAGGTCTATCGTCAGTTTGTAAGCAAGATGGTCGAACACACGAAAGCACTTCGCGTTGGCAATGGGGCAGACCCCAGAGTTGACGTTGGTCCTGTCATCAACGCTGATGCGGTTGACAAGGTGATCGGTTACATCGACATTGGTCGAAATGAAGACGGAGCTACGCTGTCGTGTGGTGGCAAGCGACTGACGCGTGGTGATTACGCAAACGGGTTCTTTATCGAGCCTACTGTCTTTTCCGACGCAACTCCTGACATGCGGATTTCTCAGGAGGAGATCTTTGGACCAGTAACAACCATTATTCCAGCTAACTCCATCGAAGATGCGATTCAAATAGCAAACGGAGTCCGTTACGGATTGTCTGCAGCGATCTACACACAAAACGTGAATCGTGCATTCCAGGCGATGAACGAACTGTACACAGGAATCTTTTACGTGAACGCATCGACGATCGGAGCGGAAGTTCACCTGCCTTTTGGTGGAACAAAGGCCACGGGAAACGGTCATCGCGAAGCTGGGACACAGGTGCTGGATATCTTTTCTGAGTGGAAATCGGTTTACGTTGACTTCAGCGGTAAATTGCAGCGCGCGCAGATCGATCAGTTGGAATCAGCACAGTGAGACTTTCATAGACTTCATATAAAACCGGAGGAATTTAAAAGTGATTGTCGGGCTCCCGAAAGAAATTAAAGACAACGAATATCGAGTCGGTCTAACTCCTGCCGGCGTGCGTGCTCTTAAAGACGCCGGCCATCAGATCCTTGTTCAGAAAAGCGCCGGTGCTGGTTCCGGCTTTGAAGATGCTTTGTACGAACGTGCCGGCGCACAACTGATCGATACTGCAGATGATGTGTGGGCCAAGGCTGACATGATCGTGAAAGTGAAGGAACCAATCGCGGCTGAATACCCGCGTATGCGCGAGGGCCAATTGCTTTTCACTTATTTACATCTTGCGCCCGATCACGAGTTGACGAAGCAATTGATCGACAGGAAAGTCACAGGAATCGCGTACGAAACAATTACTGATCGACGCGGTACGCTTCCATTGTTGACTCCGATGTCAGAAGTAGCTGGTCGCATGGCGATCCAAGTAGGGGCACACTATCTGGAAAAGATGAGTGGTGGGCGCGGCATTTTACTGGGTGGAGTTCCTGGCGTGCCTGCGGCGCGCGTAGTGATCATCGGCGGTGGTGTCGTGGGAACAAACGCGGCCAAGATGGCCGTCGGCATGGGTGCGCATGTAACGATTATAGATAACAACCTCGATCGCCTACGCGAACTGGACGACATCTTCTTGTCGACAATCTCTACACTTGCCTCGAGCGCGTACATGATACATGACGCGATCTCGCAAGCAGATTTAATCGTCGGTGCGGTGCTTGTACCAGGTGCTGCTGCACCTAAGCTAGTCACGAAAAGTATGCTGAAGGATGTTCCGAATGGAGCTGTCGTTGTCGACGTGGCAGTTGACCAGGGAGGTTGCATCGAGACAACACATCCAACAACACACTCGAATCCGACCTTCTATGTTGAAGGTGTACTGCACTACTGCGTCGCCAATATGCCCGGCGCTGTTCCAAGAACGTCGACCTTCGCTTTGACGAACGCAACGCTTCCGTACGCTTTGAAACTGGCTAACAAAGGGTTCCTGCAAGCAATCAACGGTGATTCGGGATTGAAGGAAGGCGTAAACACGTATGCAGGACATTGCACGTATGAGGCAGTTGCCGCAGCACAAGGCATTTCCTACACGCCCATCGGTCAGCTGCTGACAGAAGCGGTACCCGCGTGACGCCTGTACTCGGAAAAGTAGTGGTCGGAAGCACGAGGCAGTAAGCAGAAGCAGAAAGCATGCGGCTCGGCCGCGTTCCTTGCGGAAAGCCTCTAGGTTTCCGAGCTGCTACCAAGAATTCGAAAGGCTATGCCTTTGATAACAGGCATAGCCTTTATTCTTATCACGCTGGCCCGAAAGCCAGAGGCATTCCGCAACGAATTCGGCCGAGCCGCGCACTTGCCGCCTACTGCTTACTGCCTGTTGCTTACGGCCTTACTCCTTACCGCCTACCAGCACTTACTCCACGCCACGTTCTACTAAACACTCGAGCAACATCTCAGGCGATACCGGTTTGCAGAGGAAGGCGTCGGCTTGTTCGGCCTCTGACTTGGCATTCTTTGGATCCAACGCAGATAAAAGAATTATTGGAAGGTGCGATAGATGCTTGGTTGTTCGGACAAAGCGACAAAGTTCGTAGCCGTTGAGGTTTGGCATCATCGCATCAGTTATCACTGCCTCCACTTTCGATGATAGTAAGAGCTTCATAGCCTCCAGCCCGTCGCCCGCCGTCAGCACCTGATAACCCGCTCGCTGGAGGACAACTTCCAGATAACGCCGGAGCGCAGGGTCATCCTCAGCTAACAAAACCGTACGCGTTTGCTGAACTGTCTCGGTCTCTTGGGCTGCTTCGGTCGTGTGAAAGCTTTGAGCCGTAACGATTTCTTCCTGTCTGATCATCGAGATGGGGTGACTACGGTGTCGTGAGTGCGTGAACGGAGTGGATCCGCCGGCAGGCTGCCCAATTGAAGAGTAAAACGCAACAACAAGGCTTGTCAACGTTTAACTCGATTGCGCCTTGCTGGGGTCTCTCGCTTAAAGTTAGAGAACCGGGAGCGGTGGCGACCGGATGCTAAAGTTGAGTTACGGCTTTTCGAAGTTGACTTTCGCCTCAGGTCGCTACCGCTCCCGGTTCAATATTGGTGATCCATAAAGTGCCGTTGCCACAACTCCAGTCCCAATAGCTGAAATACCTGAAGATTGAAGTCTTCACGGCCGGAGAAGTTCGCTTCCACGATACGTTTCACTTCTTTCGGTCGAAACAATCCTCGGCGTTGTATTGTCTCCTCAGAAAGCAGCTCGTTGATCAACGGTCGCAGTGGTCCACGTAACCAGGATCTAATCGGCGCCCCAAATCCTGCCTTGCGTCGCCACACAACGTCCTTCGGCAGAACACTTTCCAGCGCTCGTTTCAGCACGTACTTACGCTTCAATCCACGCAGCTTTAGGTGGGCGGGCATTCGCGCAGACATCTCAAGCATCTCTCGATTGAGAAACGGTACGCGCACTTCAAGGTTTGCGGCCATCGACATCTTGTCTGTCGTCATCAAATTCAGGCACGGCAGAAAGGTCTTCAAATCCACGTACAACAATCGATTGATGGGCGCCACTCTTTTGACTCGCTCGAAGTAACTCCGATGTGTTGTGTATGCGTCGTAATCTTTCGTCAACGCACGCCAATCATCCGTATAGAGTCGATGCTTTGCTTCGTCGGTCAAGTACGTCCCGTAGCCAAGATAGCGATCGTCAAAATCAAGCGCTGCACTACGAGCAAACTTTTTTGCGTTGCGCAGTGGAGCTGTGAATTTCCCGGGAAGGCCGCCAGGTAGCACACCTGCCACGGTGCTCATCAACGGACGCCTCAGCAAATTTGGAACGGGATCAAACGCTGATGCGATCTTCATTGCCATCTGACGCGGGTAACCTGCAAAAACTTCGTCGCCGCCCATTCCCGACAACATCACTGTCAAAGTCTCCCGGGCAGCACGTGACACAAGATAAGTTGGCACGGCCATATCGATCGGCGGCTCTTCCATGTGATGGACCAATTTCGGTAGCAAATCGGCGACGGTCGGCTTCAACATTATTTCGTGGTAGTCAGTCTTCAGCTGTTCATTAACTCGCCTTGCCCAACGCACGTCATCGGGAATGATGTCGTACCGCAGATCTTCACTTTCGATTCCGACCGTGTAGGTGCTGATGTCACGTCCATCGCGGTGACGCTTCATCATCGCAACGATTCCTGACGAATCGATCCCTCCGGATAAAAAGGCACCAAGCGGCACGTCGGAAACCATTTCCATTTTGACAACTCGATCGAGTGTCGAGAGCACGTGATCCTGCCACCACTTGTCATTCCGTCCCTCTTCGATGTTGCGAAATGAAATGTCCCACCATTCGGTGTCAGTGATTGCATCGGCTTGCCATTCGATGACGTGGGCGGGCGGAACAGTCTTGATTCCATCAAACAGCGTGTTCGGATCGGGCGCCCATAGGAACGTCAAGAATTGATGTAACGCTTCCGGATTGATTGCCGCGCTGACGAGGCGAGTCGCGAGTATCGACTTCACTTCAGACGCAAAAAGAACTGCAGCGGGTGAGTCGTTTGTCGCTGGGACAATTGAGTAGTAGAGAGGTTTGATGCCAACGTGGTCGCGCGCGAGAGTCAGTTTACGTTCTTTGTTGTCCCAAATCGCGAACGCAAACATTCCATTCAACTTTTCGAGACAGTCGCGATTCCAGTGAGCGAACGCAGCGAGCAGTACTTCGGCGTCTGAGCCTGTGCAAAAGGTGTGTCCAAGAGAGCGCAACTGCTCGCGCAATTCGCGATAGTTGTAGATTTCGCCATTGAACGTCAGGACGAAGCGACCATCGGAAGAGACCATCGGTTCATGGCCTGCTGAGCTGGTGTCGATGATCGCGAGTCGTCGATGGCCGAGGCAAACCTTCCGACCCCATTGGTCAATCGGTTGTGAAACCCAGGTACCTTCATCATCGCGACCCCGATGCTCGACTGAGGTGAGCATACTTGTGATGTATTTGTCGGGGTTAATGCTGATAAGGCCGGCGATGCCACACATGTCTG
>PSRF01000018.1 GCA_003175865.1 Blastocatellia bacterium | reverse complement strand
ACACTATTCAGGTTTCAATCTGACCCTGTAAGATAAGCGCACCGTGAGTACCCCTAAAATCCCCGATCCTAAATCGCCTGGCCAGGGCGACATGACCAAAGAAGAATTTCGTCGCTTCGGTCATGAACTGGTCGACTGGGTTGCAAACTACTTTGATCACATTGAGGAACTCCCAGTTCTATCGCAGATTGAGCCGGGAAGTTTAAAAGCCCAACTACCTGCGGCGCCTCCTGAGCAGGGTGAACGGATGGAGCGCATCATCAGTGATATTGATCGACTGATAGTGCCAGCACTGACGCATTGGAGCCACCCATCATTCTTCGCCTACTTTGCCACTTCCACTTCGGGCCCCGGCATACTTGGCGAATTACTTACTGCTGCATTCGACAACAAGGCTATGCTCTGGCGCACCTCGCCTGCTTCAACGGAGCTCGAAGAAGTTGCGCTCGACTGGCTACGTCAAATGATGGGACTTGACGAGGGCCTGTTCGGAATTATCTACGACACTGCGTCAGTTTCCAGCATGCATGCCATCGCCGCTGCGCGAGAGGGCGTTGAGAGACGGATTCGTGAAGACGGAATGAGTGGTCGCCCTGATTTGCCATTGTTGCGTCTTTACGTTTCAGAGCAGGCACATTCATCGATCGAGAAGGCTGTGATCACCCTTGGACTTGGACAGAAGGGCTTACGAAAAATTCCGACTGACGATCAGTTTCGAATGGATCCCAGCGCGCTCGCCAACGCGATTGACGAAGACAAGGCAAATGGTTTTGTACCGTTTTGTATTGTCGCGACAGTGGGAACAACTTCAACATCCAGCATTGATCCGATTCCGGAGATCGTGTCGATTGGTGAGCAACACGCAATGTGGTTGCATGTTGATGCTGCGTATGCAGGTTCAGCAGCAGTTGTTCCTGAGTTGCGACACCTCTTGAACGGTTGTGATAGAGCTGATTCA
Organism: Blastocatellia bacterium; assembly: GCA_003175865.1. Classification (GTDB taxonomy): domain Bacteria; phylum Acidobacteriota; class Blastocatellia; order Pyrinomonadales; family Pyrinomonadaceae; genus PSRF01. Next base: position 5,993 of record PSRF01000018.1, on the reverse strand, counting down.
TTGGTAGTCAATCCGCACAAGTGGTTGTTTACGCCTTTCGATCTTTCGGTGCTCTACTGCAGGCATATGGATCTATTGCGTCGTGCGTTCTCGCTTGTACCGGAGTATTTGCGGACGCCGGAACAAGAGAAAGTTCGAAGTGGATCTGATTATGGCATTCAACTTGGTCGACGGTTTCGTGCCCTGAAGCTCTGGATGGTCATTCGTTATTTTGGTCACGAAGGATTGGCGTCGCGTATTCGTGAACACTGCCGTTTGGCCCAACTGTTTGCATCGTGGGTTGAGGAGTCTCCAGATTGGGAAATCATGGCGCCGTACCCACTCGCACTCGTCTGTTTTCGTGCCTGCCCTGACCAGCCAAATGGGAACGAAAGCGATCGCGCCGTACGGCTCGACGAATTAAATGAAGCAGTAATGCATGCGGTCAACAACACCGGCGAGGCTTTGTTGTCGCACACGAGATTGAATGACAAGCTTACTCTTCGACTTTCAATCGGTAACATTCGAACTACTGAGAGACACGTTAGGCATGTGTGGGAACTGTTGAATCAAGAGTTGAGCCGTCTAATGTAAGGTCAGGACTTCCTGGGATTCATCACCACGCTACGCGTCAAAATTTACTTCGAGATAACTATGAGAATAATTCTAACCATTTTAGTCTTTGGGTTTCTTTATAGTTTTGCATTCGCTCAAGAACCAAAACACTTCAGCAAAGAGGGGCTTTCGTTCGACTACTCGAACGGCTGGGCTCTCGAAGATGCGAGTAACTCCGACACGCAAACACTTAAATTGTCCCGACCCGACGCCGACTTGCAGCTCAGCGTTTCCGCTCACAAGGGCCGCATTACTGCAGAAAAGATGGCTGACGCGCATAAGGCGCTTATCGATCCTTACGTCGAGGCGTTCGCGAAGCAATTTACTTCTATGGGCGCGAAGGCCGAGCGCACACCTGAGACTTCCGAAATCGGTGGTGTGCCGGCTGAAGGTGTAAGGATCAAGTTCTCATTTGGAACTGATACTGCAACCGCACAGATCTATTGGGCACTGGTGGGTCAACGTGTTGTGATTGTTACTTACTTTGGACCAGAGGCGGATCGTAAGAAATATGCAAGTGGTTTTGATCTTATCCGTACAAGTCTGAAGGTTGAAGAACCTAAGCCGAAAGCTTCTCCCAGTCCAAAATAGTTGATCCACAGATTGCACCGATGACAAGAAAAGCCTTTCTGATCGCGTTGCTGCTCGTGTGTTGTATCAAGGGCGCAGCGCAACGTCGACGACCATTTACTGCTCAAGATCTTCTACGCATTGCGACTGTATCTGACGCGCAGATATCACCAAACGGACAGTGGGTTGTCTACACCGTATCGTCTGCAGATGGTGACAAAACCAACACCACACTCTTTTTAGCTCGGGCAGGGGCCGATTCTCTTTTCAACTATCCTACGACTGTTGGCCCACGAAGACCTGTTCCTTACGCCGAATGGCCGGAACTCCGAACTGCACCTTCCCCTCTTTTGCCCGTCGGCTGGAGTGCTTCGACTCCACGTTGGTCGCCTGACAGCAACTCCGTCGCGTTTCTGTCAAATCACGAAGAGCAGGATGGTTTGTGGGTCATTAGACTCGATAGACGAGAGCCACGGTTTGTCGCCGGCATCCAGGCCACAAATTTCTTCATTACATATGCCGGAGAAAGTTTTTCATGGGCGCCAGATTCCAAACGCATCGCTTACATCTCGGCGACCCCTGAAGCTGTTGACTCAACAACACGGCGAACCGACGACCCACGAGTCATCGATCGTATTCAATACAAATCACGTACGGCGCTCTCTGACAACCGGCGGACGCATGTGTGGATTGTTGATGTCGAACGCGCAGAATCAAGGCAGCTGACTTCCGGACTCTTTTACGATCACGCAGTCAGTTTTAGTCCTCGTGGTGACGAAGTTGCTTATCTTTCAAACCATGAGGCAGACCCTGATGCAAACAACAACTCAGATATTTTCACCGTCGATATGGGCGGACAAATTCGACAAGTCACTCAGACAAAGGGTTGTGAGTACAGTCCCGTGTTCTCACCGGATGGGAAATGGATCGCATATACCGCAACAAAGCGTGACCTCACAACGATCGACAGTGTTGCTGAGGACACACACGCGTGGGTGATTGCTGCCTCTGGTGGGGGCGGACGCGAGCTTGGTGATGAGCTCGATCGACGTGTACGCAGCCCACGCTGGTCACCGGATGGCCGCTCCATCTACTTCCTCGCTGGCGACAAGGGATACGTCACTATCTTTCGCACAGGCGTCGACGGCGGCCGGACGAGTCGGTTCTCGCTGTTTATTCTCGATGGTGAATTGGGTGGGGTATTCGATATCCAGGATTCCAAGTTTCGAATTGATTCAAACTCGGCGGCAAGTTTGGCGCCGCCATTTCAGATTACTAGTTTCAGTGTTGGTAGTCGGACACAAACAATCACACGTGACGAGTTTTCAGAAACAACAGTGCCGATGGTCTTTACTCTTGGAACTGCTCTGCGGCCGGCTGAAGTCTGGTTCGGTGTCGGCAGTCTGGTGCCATTGCGCAGGTTGAGTGCACACAACGACGGACTTCTGCAATCAGTTCGACTTTCTGTGCCTGAAGAATTTACTTATGCCAGTTTTGATGGAACACAAATTCAAGGTTGGTTAATGCGACCGCCGTTTCCTCGCGATGAGAAGGTTCCGTTGATTCTCAGTATTCATGGTGGACCACACGGTGCGTACGGGTGGTCATTTAATTCCTCGTTCCAAGCTTATGCCGGAAGTGGTTATGCCGTTCTCTATCTTAATCCACGTGGATCGAGTAGCTACGGTCAGAAGTTTTCTGATGGAACACTTAACGAATGGGGTGGCGGCGATTACAAGGATCTGATGGCTGGTGTTGATGAAACGTTGAAACGCAATTCATGGGTTGACACGAATCGATTGGCAGTGACCGGGGGAAGTTATGGTGGTTTCATGACGAACTGGGTGATTACGCAGACGCCAAGATTCCGTGCTGCGGTTGCTGTTGCGAGTGTTAGTAATCTCATCAGCTTCTATTCGACTTCACTGTATCAGGACCTCGTGCATGCGGAGTTTGGGGGGTTCCCATGGGACAACTATGATCTGCTGTGGCAGTGGTCCCCCCTTCGTTATGTCCGACAAGTGCAGACGCCGACGTTGTTCATTCATGGCGAGAACGACAACGATGTGCACATAACACAGGCGGAAGAGATGTACATGGCGTTGAGACGACGAGGTGTGGAATCAGTACTCGTACGATATCCACGTGAAGGGCACGGGTTACGCGAACCAAAGCACCAGCTCGATGCGCTTGAACGGTCGATTGCATGGTTTGATCGTTATTTGAAGGGGACACAATAAAATGCCCGATAAGCTTTAGCTTGTCGTCGACTTTCGGGTTGTTCAAGCAGACAGATAAGTACAACGATCGGTAGCCATTAAAATTCTATGCTCTGGGACAGTTGAACGACGCTGGAGAGACAACGACAAGCTGAAGCTTATCGAACATTAAAAAACGGGAGCCGAGTGGCTCCCGTTTTTGTTCCCCCTTGATCGAACCTAATCAGTAACCCTCATAACCGTCAGCATAAGCATGTTCGAAGGCTATTCGGTAGTACCGTTGGTAAAGCCCTCGATCGCCGAGTCGTGAACTGTAATCATGGGTCGCTTTCTGGTAACCGCTCTCATCTCGGAAGTCATAAGGTCTGTTGCGTCGGCGATCATTACGTCCCGCCTTAATGCCTTCATTGGCGCCGGCATTAAGTGCCGTCTGTCTTAGATCGAAAGTTCCGCCCCAATCGGGATAGTCATCATTGAATCGATTGTTCCGACGGTTATAGTCTCTATCACGATAATCCCTGTCTCGCCTACGTTGATCACGATCTCGTTGGTAGTCACGATCACGCTGATAACGATCGTTTGGGTATTGCGCATTTGCCGTTAGACCAACACCAAACACGATTGATACGGCGAAGACTGCTCCTGCGATTCCACTTGCAAGCTTTCGTAGTTTCATATTCAGCCTCCTCACGACATACTGAATTGGCAACGACTATGCCGCAGTCGAAAAAGCCTGAAAATCCCATTGTTTTGTTGTGCAGGTGATTGGGTTTCATACCAATTCGTGTTCGGTTGTCGCACCATCCAACAAAATCGCATACAAAAGTGAACAGATTGCTGGTGCCGCGGCCCATTACGGGCTTAAGATGTGGTTCGTGAACAGAAGTTGGGGGGATGTCAAAGCAGTTTTAGATCGTGCAACGAAGCTTCGCTGTCCGGCATGCGGGAAGGACTCGATCCTCGACGGTCCCTTCAAGATCAAACATCACTGCTCGAGTTGCAGCGCGCACTTCAAACGCGAAGAGGGATTCTTCGTTGGTGCAATACTTGTCAATGTAGTGATCACAGAACTGGTGATATTGCTGGTCTGTTTCTTTTCCTTGCTTGTATTGAGCGCCGACTACAGTAAGGTCTTGTATGTGTTGTTTGCGATTGCCGTGATCTTTCCGGTAGGCTTTTATCACCACAGTTGGAGTCTTTGGCTGGGCTTCGATCATTTTGTTGAGTCGCTGCCTTATCGCACCAAGAAGGTTGAATAAGCTGTATGCCTATTTTTGAGTACCGTTGTCGTCGCTGTGACAATCATTTCGAAGCGTTGGTCCGCAACGAGACGACGGTTGTATGTCCGTCATGTAAGAGCCGGAAACTGGAAAAACAGCTGTCTGTCTTCGCGCCGGGCGGCAGCGATGGTACTTCAAAACAGGACCTAACAGTTGGAGCTTGCGGCACATGTGGCGACCCGAGAGGTCCAGGTTCCTGTTCGCTCAACTGACTTGCGAGCAAGTTTTTCGTCACTGAATTTCACGGATCGTAAGAGTCTGGGTTATACTCCGCTCAGCTCGCCAGGCCGGTTCTTTCGGCGCTCTAAGTGCCAATTAAAACCAGGACAGCGCAAGGGAGTTAAGAAAACGCTTCCCGCGTCTAGAGGCGAGTCCGGTTTACTGTCGTCAGTTCGACGGCAAAATTTAACTTTGTTGCAGCCGCCCACGTTGCCCCGAGAGTCGCTTAAGCGACCTATTTCGACAGACAACAGGTTTCGAGCACTTCCAACTCATCATGCAAAGTTGAGTTTCGCGCTCCCTGTTAGTAACTACCGACTCGCGGTACGGCGGCTAGTCAGGTTCTTTCGTTGAAAGATAGAAATTGCGGACGTGCTTCGTTAGCAAGCACGTCGAGAACTGCGTCTGAATTCAGTCGCAGTTCCTGCCATATCCACAACACTCCCGATCGGAGCTGGGTTTCTCTCCAGTTCTATCCCGGGCCAGGTTCAATCAACTCAATTCACGGTGATGTCTATTCGCATCGCCAAGTTAGCGCACGCCCGTGCCTCGCCGTTGGCTTGACGGCCGGGTCGATTTGCGCATCCACATTTAAAGAAAACGTCAGCCAGATTGCTGCTGTTCGTCTGCAACGAACGGTGTTTGCAGAGCAACTCGACTTCGTGTCGCGGTTTCGTGGTTTGTCGTTTGAGGAGAGATAAAGGTTAGAAATGTCTAAACAACTAATTGTTAGCGTCAACGGGCGCGAGAAGAAGATCGCGATCATCGAGGACGATAAGGTAAGCGAGTTTTATATCGAACGCGGTGAACAGCATCAGGGCATCGTCGGCAATATCTACAAAGGACGAGTCATGCGTGTTTTGCCAGGAATGCAATCGGCGTTTGTCGATATCGGACTTGAACGCGATGCGTTTCTGTATGTCTCAGACTTCTTCGATGAGGAGGAAGAGTTTGAGCGAATCGTTATTGATAAATCCAAGAAGGGAACAGCTGACGCTGAACATGAAGCGGCCGAACAAGTTGCTCTGAACCGCGTCGAACGTGAACAACGCATTGAGGCGACTCAAGAGCGAGTGGAACCACTCCAAGAAGAGGTTGCTACTGCCGAACC
>PSRF01000269.1 GCA_003175865.1 Blastocatellia bacterium | reverse complement strand
TGAGGGGACTTCATCCTCATGCTTCTTAACATGAGTCTTATAAGTCTCATTATTCTCCTTCTCAAGCTGAGCATTGTGCTCGGAGTATTTGCGATTGGACTAAAAGCGACATTTCAAGATGCGCTCTTTCTGTTTCGTCGGCCGGCGGAACTAGGTCGCGTCGTCCTGGTCATGAATGTGTTGATGCCAATGTTCGCACTCGTCGTCGCACTCACATTCAACCTACACCCCGCCGTGAAGGTTGCCCTTGTGGTGCTTGCGGTGTCACCGATCCCACCGATACTTCCTAACAAGGCATTGAGGGCCGGTGGTAAAGAAGACTACATAATCGGATTACTAGTCGCGATTTCAGTACTATCAGTTCTTTTCATTCCCCTCACCTTGAAAGTGCTCCAGTGGATCACCGGCCTTCAGTTGAACATGAGTGCAGCGTCCGTTTTCATAGTTATTTTCACCACCATATTAGCGCCGCTTCTCGGTGGCATGCTTGTTAGGAGATTTCTACCTTCGTTTGCTGAACACTCCGCGAGACCAATTGGTCTGGTTGCGCGAATTGTTCTCCTCGTAAGCGGGCTACCGATCCTGTTCACCTCGGTGCGCGCAATCCTCACACTGATTGGCGACGGAACTCTGCTCGCACTAGCCGCTTTTGCGCTGGTTGGTATTGCCGCCGGTCATTTTCTCGGCGGGCCGGAGAGTGAGAAGCGTAGAGTGTTAGCCCTCGACACCGCATCTCGTCATCCAGCGGTCGCTATGGGAATAGCTCACACAAACTTTCCAAATCAGAAACTGACAGCGCCTGTGATTCTCGTGTATTTGGTTTTGAGCGCGGTCCTGACCGTACCCTACCTCAATTGGAGCAAACGTCGTCAAACAACAGCAACAACACCCGGAAAGGAGGTCAAAGTTTGAACAACGTTCAATCGCCTGATACTAGAAATCCCTCGTCAAAATACAAAGTCCACCTGATTCTGTTCGGACGCGGCTGATCTTAACCTGCACAGCAGTTTCAACTCGATTCCAAATCCTTAGCTGAGCCAATGATCAAGTCACTCCTATTCGGGCTGGTGTTGATTCTGATTGGCGCCGCACTTGGCGAGTTAGTATGGCGCATGGGTCTAAGAGGTCGGCATTGAAACTTTAAAGAAGGTGATCCGCTTGATGTCATGTCAGACTCCTCCCTAACTGCACCACTCTTGCAGAACTGGCTGCCCGGCCTTCACCTCCTGCGGACTTATGACACTCGAAACCTTCGTAGCGATGTGGTGGCCGGAGTGTCTGTGGCGGCCGTTGCGATCCCGATCGGTATTGCCTATTCACAACTTGCAGGCGCGACCCCAGTTGTTGGCATTTATTCATGCCTTCTTCCGCCAATCGCATATGCATTCTTCGGTTCTTCGCGACAGTTGATCGTCAACCCGGATGCTGCGGCGTGTGCAATCGTCGCCGCGACAACAGCCCCACTTGCTGTTGCTGATGTGACACGCTATGCCGATCTGTCGATCACACTAACGCTGTTCACAGGGATACTATGCATTTTCGCCGGAGTTCTTCGCCTGGGTTTCATTGCAAACTTCCTCTCACGACCAATCCTTGTAGGTTATCTGAATGGCATTGCCATTAGCATCATCGTAGGACAACTGGGAAAGCTCAGTGGCATCAGTACAACTTCCGGCGGTGTGTTTCGAACCATTGGACATTTAGCCACGCATGTCCATGAGATTCACTGGCCCACTTTGTTCTTAGGCTCGCTGCTGTTGGCCGGTCTCCTTTTGATTAAGCGTTTTCTTCCTCATCTGCCCGGTCCATTAATCGCCGCCATAGTTGGTATCTGCCTGGTCTATTTTCTACAGCTCCCCAAAGCTAACGTTCAGGTGATCGGACGAATTCCTTCAGGATTGCCAACGCCGCATATTCCGTCAGTTGCGCTGTCAGATCTTGGACCAGTGACATTAGGTGCAATGACGATCGTGCTTGTCAGTTTTTGCAGCATGATGACAACGGCACGCGGTTTCGCCACTAAGAACGCTTACCAGATCGATTCGAACCGTGACCTGATCGCATTGGGGGTTTGTGATCTCGCGAGCGGGTTCTCACGTGGGTTTGTTGTCAGTGGAGCAGACTCCCGAACTGCAGTCGCCGATTCAGCTGGTGGTAAGACGCAAATGACGTCGATTGTCGCGTCAATTGCGATAGCCGTCGTGTTATTGGTTTTTACGCCGCCGCTCGCATACCTCCCGCTAACGGCACTCGCAGCAATTCTTATCTCCTCCTCTATTGGACTTTTTGATTTTGCCGCAATGCGCCGCTATTACCGTCTCAGCCAACCGGAGTTTCGCCACGCGCTTATTGCGATGCTGGGCGTGATGACGATAGGAGTTTTGCAGGGGGTAGTGATTGCTGTTGTCCTGGCAATCGTGCGCCTGCTGTTGCTGGCGTCTAAACCTCACGATGCCGTGCTGGGACTTCTACCTAACCGGGAGGGTGTTGCCAACATCGCGAGTGAGCCTTCAGCCCAACAGATTCCGGGTCTGATTATTTACCGGTTCGATTCCTCAATTGTCTTTTTCAATGCGGACCACTTTGCGACGCGAGTGCGCCAGGTCATCGCTGAGGCCGAAAGCACCCCTTCCTGTCTGTTGCTTGATGCGGAGTCGATCGTATTCATCGATTCCACTGGTGCCGATGTGATGGAGAATTTGAGAGACGAACTCCAGCGAAACGGTATCGTGTTTTGTATTGCTAGAGCCAAAGGGCGGTTCCGCGGATTTCTCGAGCAGACCGGACTCGCAGGCGCGATTGGCAAGGAACACCTTTTCAAATCAGTTCACGAAGGTATTGCCGCCTATTCCTCTGAAGGTAAACAGACATGAAAACCCTTCGACTTTCCCTGGTGTTTTTCTTCTGTAGCGTTACTACAATCGCTGACCAGATAACGCTGAAGAATGGTGATCGGATTTCCGGCACGGTAGTTAAGTCTGACGGCAAAGCTCTGGTGTTCAAGAGCGATCTGGTTGGTCAGTTGACGATTGCATTGGCCGACGTCACGGAACTTCAGTCTGCAAGCCCTGTATACGTAGGACTGGCTGATGGTAGAACTGTCTTGGGAGTGCTGCGTTCGACGAACGATCAGACTGAGGTTAGAGCAAGCTCCGGCACTGTGAGTACGAACAAGTCTTCAATCCAATTCATTCGATCTGAGGCTGAACAGAAAGTTTACGAAGACAGTCTGCACCCAGGGTGGTTGGAGAATTGGACTGGTGGTGCGGACCTTGGCATTGCTATTACAAAAGGCAACTCCGACACGACCAATGTTGCACTTGGGCTCGGTCTCTCCCGCGAAACGCTACACGACAAGACAACTTTCTACTCGGCCGCGATCTACAATCGCGAGAATACAAACGGTGTCTCCCACACAGTTGCAAACACTCTTCGCTTTGGCGGTCGCTATGAGAGAGACTTGAACAAGCGATGGTTTGGTTATGTGTTCTCAGATCTTGAGCGGAACCAGGTGCAGTTTTTAAATCTGCGTTGGGTAATTGGCGGCGGCGCTGGATATCACGCGATACGAAACGAACGGACTAAACTCGATCTGCTCGGCGGTCTTGCGATGAACCGCGAGTATTTCAAGGGTCTGGACAACGATCGAACTTCAGCCGAAGCACAAGTCGGTCAAACTCTTTCACATCAACTCAACTCCCGAACATCAATAAAGGAGCAACTCTTCTTCTTCCCGAACCTTTCGCGTGGCGGTGAATATCGAATCAATTTCGACACAACAGCTGTGACTGACATTACAAAGCGAATCGGTTGGCAGATAACTGTCAGCGATCGTTACCTATCTGATCCCCCGTTTGGTTCAAAACAGAATGACTTCATTTTGACTACTGGCGTACGCGTGAAACTGGGAATCATGAAATGAGAGTCGCGAGGTGAAATCATGAGTAATTTAGTGTCACTCACTTCAGCGCGTTCTGAAGCAGAGAATCAAAAGCGTGGCCAGCCACCGGCAAAAGACATGGTCTGGATTCCCGGAGGAACGTTCATGATGGGATCCGATCACCACTACCCGGAAGAAGCTCCCACTCATCCCGTGACGGTCAACGCATTCTGGATGGACCAACACACGGTGACGAACGCGGAGTTTAGTCGCTTTGTCGAAGATACCGGTTACGTGACTGTGGCTGAGCGTGTGCCGCGAGCTGAAGATTACCCAGGCGCAAAACCAGAGATGCTCATCCCGGCTTCAGTTGTCTTCCGAAAGCCCCGTTTCAGAGTTGACCTTAACAATCATTACAACTGGTGGACCTACATACCGGAAGCGAGTTGGAGGCGACCGCAAGGCCCAGCCTCTTCTTTAAAAGGACTCGCGAAACACCCGGTGGTTCATGTTGCTTACGAAGATGCAGAGGCTTACGCATTATGGGCCGGAAAACAGTTGCCTACGGAAGCTGAGTGGGAGTTTGCCGCGCGTGGAGGATTGGAAGGAGCAGAGTTTAGTTGGGGCACTGAATTTACCCCCGATGGCGAGTATATGGCGAACACCTGGCAAGGCGAGTTTCCGATAGAGAACACACTTGAGGACGGTTATGAGTGGACAGCGCCGGTGGGTTCTTTTCCGGCAAACGCTTACGGGCTGTTCGACATGGCTGGAAACGTTTGGCAGTGGACCACCGATTGGTATCTCGAACACGGAAAGCTCATTAATTCGTGCTGCGGAAGTATTAATCCGCGAGGTGGAGAGCTGGACCAGAGTTATGACCCATGCATGCCGGAGGTGAAGATCGGTCGAAAGGTAATGAAAGGAGGGTCATTCCTTTGCGCGCCAAACTACTGTCGACGGTATCGACCTGCGGCGCGCATGGCCCAGCCGGTGGATACATCAACTTGTCACTTAGGATTTCGTTGCATCGTGAGAGGATAATGACACCACAAACATTAAGACAAAAGAATACTGAACGTATGCAAACATCTGCTGCGGTGAAGCAGACAAACCTCTTACCTTCGAATCTCGCACGTCGTCGCATCGTGTGGTCAGGTCGGACGGAAAACGACTGGGAGATTCTCATTTACAAAAATTGCGAACATTTTGAAGCTTGTTTCTTTCGTTGGGCCATTCATCACGAGCATGCAAGTGGCATGACGATAGATTCGTTGGTTCAAAGAGTCCATCAGAGAATCGAGCGACTTGAGTCAGGTCGGTTGAAGAAAACAGGTACGTGGTAATTTGACCCGCGATGGAAGAGCTCTTCAAACAAGTTGCGAGTTGGATAGCGTTGGCTGTTGAGATGGCTGCCGCGCTGCTGATTGCTTACGGAGCACTAGAGGCAATCATTTCGTTGTTGATTCCGCGCCGGCGATTTGAAAAAGCAAATCTCTTTCACAAGCGACGCCAGATCTTTTTACGGTTTGGTGTCTGGTTGCTGCTTGGATTGGAATTCGAACTGGCGGCAGACATCGTGCGCAGTGCCATTAGTCCGACGTGGTCTGATATTGGGCAGCTGGGGGCTATCGCAGCGATCCGTACTGTGTTGAACTATTTTCTGGAGAGAGATGTTAGCGAGTTCGGCGAAACAGTGAAAGAAGGTGCGCCAACTGAAGCTTGAGACTGTTAACGAGGTACGTCGTTGTCGACGCAAACTTCAACTACATCAACTGATCTTGCGGTGGACCGAACACGCCTGGCCCATGACAGAACGCTGCTAGCTTGGGTGCGTACCGCAACATCGATGATTAGTTTTGGATTCACGATCTACAAGTTCTTTGAGTATCTCAGAGACAAAGGTGAGTTACGTGCGCAGCGACGTTTTGGGCCACGCGAGTTTGCCATGGCACTGATTGGAACGGGACTGGTGTGTTTACTGTTGGCTGCGATTCACAACCGGCTGGAAATGAAGAGGCTGAGAAAACATTACCCTTACGTCCCGTACTCGCTGGCCACTCTTTTAGCGGGTTTGATGGGGATCATTGGGATAGTTGCTTTCGTTGCTGTTTTGTTTGGGCTGTAACGATGTCCTCTAAGCTTTAGCTTGTCGAGTTCAATCCTGTATTGGCTACACATATGTGAGTTAACGACAAGCTAAAGCTTATCGGACATTTCGAGTACTTATGACGGTTCACTCAGGTACATCCGACGCCCTGTTCGAAAGTGATCCATTCCCTCACTTTCAAAGATCACTTGGGCTCTTCAGGCCCGTTGGTCGTGCAGTGGGCGCACGCGCGGTGGTTGTCGTTCTAGTTGGTTGGTTTCCTTTGCTCGTGTTAATTCTTGCCGATGCGTTGAACAGTAGTTCGGCACTGATCCCTTTTCTTAAAGACTTTGGTGTTCATGCGCGCTCTTTGATCGCTGCTCCCCTGTTCGTTATTTGTGAGGCGGTCGTTCTGCAGAGGCTTGATGCAATTACGTATCACTTCATCAATGCAGGTTTGATTGCTTCTGAAGATCGTCAGCACTTTCACCGGCTCATTGAAAGATGCAAAGGGTTGATGCGCTCTACACTGATCGAAGTTCTTGCGTTTGCAGCATCCTATCTGCTCGCAATCATCGCCCTTCGCTACATTCCGCCTTCCATCATGCCCGCGTGGTATTCGGTGCCGGGCTCAAGTCATCAAATGTCATGGGCTGGTTGGTGGTACACGATTGTGAGTGTGCCATTGCTGTCGATTCTGATCTTTAGTTGGTTGTTGCGAGTTATGTTGTGGGGACGGTTCCTGTTCTCAGTATCCAGAATGAAGCTGCGTCTGATTTCTGCGCACCCCGATCATGCTGCAGGCCTTCGATTTCTAAACGCAGAACTATTCGCGTTCATGCCGCTGGCTTTTACGTTTGGAGTAATCGCGGCCGGCACCGTTGCAAACAACGTGACGTATCACGGTGCTTCGCTGGACCAGCTCAGAAATACAGTCATCGGCTTACTAATTTTTGTGCTCGTTATCTTTGTCGGTCCACTCATGGTGTTCGTTTACAACCTACACAGGCAGAAGGTCGCCGGGATTTACAGCTATGGGAAACTCGCTGATTCGGTTGGACGCCAGTTTGAGCGAAAGTGGTTAACGAACTACGACAAGGTTGGTGCCGGCGCGCTTGAGGCCCCTGACTTCTCGGCGACTACCGATCTCTATCAAATCGCAGAGAATGTTTACCAGGTTTCCATTGTTCCGTTCGAAGTGCGCACGACACTGATTCTGTGTATTACGACTCTTCTGCCGTTTGTTCCTGTTCTTTTAATGTTGGTACCGCTAAAAGTGATCTTGAAAGACGCAGCTAGCGTGCTCTTCGGAATCTCGCCTACTTAGGTCGCGCGATCTCATTTTCAATTGCATATCTAACCAATTCAGCTGTGTTCTTCAGATCAAGCTTGTTAAGAATGCGTGCTCGATAGGTACTCACGGTGGGGGCGCTCAACGAGAGTCTTTCGGCGATCTGTTTGATCGGTTTTCCCTCCCCGATTAACGAGAGAATTTGAAACTCGCGGTCGGATAGTTTTGTGTGGGGTGGTACTTCAGTTTTCTCGTTAATGTGGTCCAACAAAAGATCAGCGACGCGTTCCGTGATGTGTTTACCGCCCTTCAAGATCTTTCTGATTGCCGAAACGAGTTGTTCAGGTGCAGCTTCTTTTG
>PSRF01000126.1 GCA_003175865.1 Blastocatellia bacterium | reverse complement strand
ATAGCAGGATGAAACTGCTGCTCGGCACGACAGCTGAAGCTTATCGGACATCATGAATTACAAGTTAACGCTGCAGTACGATGGCACCGACTTTCATGGTTGGCAGATTCAAAATGGGTTTCGGACGGTACAAGGCGAGCTGACCGCAGCGTTGTCATTGCTCGAAGGTCGCGAGGTTACGGTACACGGTTCGGGACGAACGGATGCGGGCGTTCACGCCGAAGGACAAGTTGCAAACGTACTACTTGAGCGGACGATAACCTGCGATAAGTTACGATCGGCTATCAATGCAAACGTTGGGAAAGATGTCCGCGTCCTTTGTGTTCAGGAAGCGGCAGATGATTTTCACGCGCGCTACTCAGCTTTGGGAAAGACGTATAAATACCGCATCTTGAATGGTCCGGTGGCGTCACCTTTTTGGGCGCGCTACGCTCATCAGGAAGCTAGAGAATTGAACTTCGAGAGCATGTCGAGTGCGGCCCAGTTGTTCCTGGGTGAACACGACTGGACAGCTTTTTCGGCTGCACAGTCAGATATCGAAGACCGCGTTCGAACGATTGAACAAGTCGTCATAAATGACGTTCATGACGAACGGGCGTGCGGCCGATTAATCACGATTACGGTGGGCGCAAATGGTTTCCTGCGTTACATGGTCCGCTCAATCGCAGGAGCATTGATGTCCGTCGGACGGGGAGAAATAGATAAGGACCGCATCTTTGACGCGATAGAACACGGAAACCGTTCGACAATGATCACGACTGCGCCCGCCCGCGGATTGACGCTCGTTTCAGTGCGTTATGGCTAGGAACTAATTTCGATTGACAGCTGTGACTATCACAACAAGAATGAGTCGCCAACTTGATTATGCTTTCTGACTTCGCCGAAGTTGTAAAACCAGGGACACGCGAAGACGTGTTGCTCAATTCCATTGATTGGGACCGTCTGCCGCGTCACGTGGCAATAATCATGGATGGCAACGGACGCTGGGCGGCGCAACGTGGACAACCACGTATCGCCGGGCATCGTGCCGGCGTTGAAGCGGTTCGGGCATCCGTTGATACGGGAGCTCGACTCGGACTGCAGGCGCTGACGCTCTATGCGTTTTCCACAGAGAACTGGAAGAGACCGCGGTACGAAGTTGATGCTTTAATGCGCATGTTACGTCGTTATCTACGTCTTGAGCTTGACGAGATTGATCGACAAAACATTCGCTTTCAAACGATCGGTCGTACTGCTGCGCTTGCTGACAACGTCAGAAAAGAGATTGCGCGTGCGACTGAACGTACGTCTCACAACAAAGGAATGACTCTTACGGTCGCACTAAACTATGGCGGTCGCGCAGAGATTGTTGATGCTTGTCGCGCAGCTGTACGTCGGCTTATGGATGAAGGTGGGAAACCAGACGAAATTACAGAGGAGAGACTCGCAAGTGAACTTTACACACGCAACCTCCCCGAACTCGACCTGTTAGTCCGCACAAGCGGCGAGTTACGAATTTCTAATTTTCTACTCTGGCAAAACGCGTACAGCGAAATCTATGTGACGGAAACCTTGTGGCCAGACTTTCGTCGACAACATCTGCTCGAAGCTGTGGTTGATTATCAGCGAAGAGATCGACGGTTTGGTGGACTGAAGTTGGTGAGTGTCCGATAAGCGTCTGCTTGTGGCACGTGGAGAAGACTAGTCTCAATGAGAGTTGAATCGGCATCGACAAGCTAAAGTTTATCGGACATTTAAGATGAATCGAGTCATCACTGCCCTCGTAGTCCTGCCTTTTTTAATCGCTTCTATTTTGATCGGTTGGCTCTGGTGGTTTTTCGTTGCGCTTGCCGGCGCTGCGATGGCGCTTGCACTTTGGGAGTTTTACGTGTTGTCGCAGAGACCGACGGTGAAGCCCGATGCTGCAGCCGGTTACCTCGCGAGTGTGGTCTTGTTCGTGATTGCGTTGCAGAATGATTTGACTCTTAACCTCCTGCTAACTCAGATAGTTTTCATCGCGCTAACAATTGGTTGCTTGATTGCTGCGATGTTACGTGCTGCGAACTATGACAAGATGATTGCATCAACAGGGGCAACGATCCTCGGCGTCTTGTATGTTGCATTTCTTGGTAGTTATCTCGTCGCCCTTCGGACCAACTTTAGACAAACCTTGTCTGCGCATCTCTTGTCATTCTTCTTCATGGTTTTGATGGGCTCTGATGTTGGCGCGTATTACATTGGACGGCTACTTGGAAAACACAAACTCGCACCCAAGATCAGTCCGGGTAAAACTTGGGAAGGTGTGGCTGGAGGTGTCGCTGCGGCGCTGGTGATGGCCGTCGCTGCCCATTACTGGTTTTTTCATGAACTACCTCTCAAATGGGCACTCCCGCTTGCAGTTCTCATGACGGTTCTTGGAATACTCGGCGATCTCACCGAAAGCGCACTTAAACGCGGTGCCGGTACAAAAGACGCTGCAAAGTTGCTGCCAGGACATGGTGGGATTCTCGACAGATTGGATAGCTTGCTCTTCAATGCGCCACTCATCTACTATTTTGCTCGCTTCTACTTCAGTTCTTAACGTTTAATTCTCCAAGGATTATGACGACTAAAAAGATCATACTGATAGTCGTTGGTGTGCTCGTTGCACTCGGATTGCTGATTCTGGTTTTTGTGGGTGGAATAATTGGGATTGCGTTTTATACGGTGTCTCACAGTCAGGCAGCGGTCACTGCAAAGGATTTCCTACATAACAATGAGAAGCTTAAAAGTGATATCGGAGATGTGAAAGATTTTGGTAACCTCGTGACGGGAAGCGTCAACATCAACAACGATCGTGGTGAAGCAACTATTAATTTGAAAGTATACGGCGAGAAGAAAACTGTTAACGCGTCAGTCAATCTTGTGTATGTAAATGGACAAATGTGGCGAGTCAGTTCCGCGACTTACGTCAACGAAAAGGGAACAACTGTGAATCTACTCGACCCATATGAGTCCAAACGTTACCGGAAACAATCCCACTGGTCTCAGTCCTATCGCGCGTACACAGCGAGCGTGCTCCACGTATGAGTCCCAAAGGCGTTGCGATACTCGGTTCGACGGGTTCGATCGGTTGCAACACACTTCGTGTGATCGAATCACTTCCTGAAAAAATGCGCGTGGTTGCATTGGCCGCGGGCTCCAACATCCAACGTCTTGCAGATCAAATCGCGATTCATTTGCCGGAAGTCGTGTCGGTCGAGAATGAAGAAGCGGCACATGAACTCCGTGGGTTGTTATTCGAGCGAGATGTCGATTTGCCGCGGGTAGTTTTTGGTGAGGCAGGTCTGGTTGAAGTTGCAACTCATGGTCAGGCTGATTGCATTGTTTCGGCGACTGTCGGTGCTGTCGGTTTTCTCCCGACGTTGCGAGCTTTGGAAGCCGGCAAGCGCGTCGCGCTCGCAAACAAAGAGACGTTGGTTATGGCCGGCGAACTAATGACACGTGCTGCGGCGAAGTCGGGCGCGGAACTCCTGCCAGTTGATTCTGAACACAACGCTCTGCATCAATGTCTGCGTGGTGAACGCCGTGAAGAGGTCAAGCGGATTGTTCTGACTGCATCGGGTGGACCATTCCGCAAAAAAAATCGAGAGGAAATGCGAAATGCGAGCGTGGCTGATGCGATGCAGCATCCCACCTGGAGTATGGGAGCAAAGATAACCATCGATTCAGCGACGCTCATGAATAAAGGACTGGAAGTAATCGAGGCACACTGGTTGTTTGGCTTCGGCCCAAGTCAAATTGGAATCCTTGTTCACCCTGAGTCGGTAGTACATTCAATGATCGAAATGGTTGATGGGTCAGTAATCGCTCAGCTGGGGGTTACGGACATGCGACACGCAATTCAGTACGCGTTGACGTATCCGGAGCGACACACCAGCGAACTCCCGCCACTTGATTTGACCTCGGTCTCCTCATTGCATTTCGAGAGTCCGGACGTCGATCGTTTTCCATGTATCGCACTCGCGTATCGGGCACTCGAAGCCGGCGGCACCATGCCGGCCGCGATGAATGCGGCGAACGAAGAAGCTGTCGCGGCGTTTTTGGATCAACGCATCTGCCTTACTGAAATTCCAGCCGTAATTGAAACTGTAATGAACAGTCACAACACCAAACTTGTACGAGACATCGAAACCGTCCTTGAAGCCGATCGTTGTGCCAGGCAAGCTGCAACGGTTGAGATTGAAAAACTCACAAAACAACCGAGTAATGTAGTTTGAACGGTCTAAAACACAATTTCCCAAACCAAAAACGATTTGTTTGACGCCACAGTGAAGCGACGCGTAAACTCCATTGTGCAACCCGATTGGGGCGCGAAGTGTCTAAACAGCTTTGTCTTTAAACTGTTAAGAAAGAGTTATTGAATGAGTTATTACCTGATTTCTGCAGCAGCTTTTATCTTCATCCTCGGCTCAGCTGTTGTTCTTCACGAATTCGGCCACTTCATCGTTGCAAAGCTTTTTCGCATCCGCGTTGAGACGTTCTCAGTCGGGTTCGGTCCGCGGATAATTGGTAAAAAGTGGGGCCACACCGATTATCGTGTGTCAGCAATTCCGCTCGGCGGATATGTAAAACTGGGTGGTGATGAATCCAATGCACCGCTTGAGGGTGCTGGTGCTTCTGACATTCCTCCCGAGGAGATGTTCAACCTTCGTCCTCGTTGGCAACGAATCCTGGTCGCACTTGCCGGACCCGTGATGAATATCATTACGGCGTTGGCAATTCCGTTCACCGGAGCAATGTTGTACGGAGTACCAGCGACACCTTCGGCAACTGTTTATTACGTGACAAAAGGTGGCGCTGCGGACGTCGCAGGTCTAAAACCTGGTGATCGAATTGTCTCCTTCAACGGAACCGAGAACCCGAACTGGGATTCCATCAGTGGAGATGCATTGTTATCCCCAGGCCAACCTCTTCCGGTAATTGTTGACCGTAACGGAGAACGGCTTTCACTTGTAGTAAAACCGACGTCAAGAACTGAAAACGGAGAGTCGGCTGGTTTCCTCGACTTCATTCCGGATTATGGTGGGCTGCCTGTCGTCATCGGAGACGTTAGTCCTGGTTCACCCGCGGCTGAGGCAGGATTGCAGATCAATGACCGCGTATTGACGATTGGTGGCGAGTCGGTGAAGAGTGCCGCTCAAGTTACCGAGTTCATTCACGATCACGATGCGCAACCAATCCAGATTACGGTGCAACGCAATGCCACTAACGTGCAAATTACAACGAGCACCAGGCGGCTGGCAGGTGGAAAACTAGGGATAAACATCGGTGAACAATATCCGCTTCATAGTGCGGGAGCCGGTTCTGCGTTGGGGTATGCGTATCAGCAGAACATGCAGATTCTACGGTTGACTGGAAAGGCTCTCGGCCAGGTATTTACCGGTCAACGATCAGTTCGGAACACGCTATCTGGTCCGATCGGAATCTATCAGGCAGCGTCGAAGTCCGTTGAGCGTCTTGGCTGGGACGGTGTCTTCGGCATGTTGGGGTTTCTCAGTCTAAACCTCGGAATCTTTAACCTGTTGCCAATTCCTGTGCTCGATGGTGGGGCGATCTTCCTACTGCTCATCGAAGGTCTACTCGCCGTAATCGGGTTGTCATTGTCTGCGACCGTTCGAGATCGAATTCAACAGGTCGGCTTTGTGATGGTTTTGTTGTTGATGGTGTTTGTGATCACTAATGACGTGTTGAAGCAGTTCAACCGTACTTCAGAGCCGGAGAAGCCGGCAGCTACTGCTCCTGCGAAATAGCGTTACCCGCCATGCGTCAATCCAAACCAGTTCAAGTTAAGCACCTCCAGATTGGTGGAGGTGCGCCCATCGTTATTCAGTCGATGACGAAGACTGATACTGCTGATGTAGAAGCAACGGTAAAGCAGATCGACGAGATGGTGAGAGCGGGTTGCGAGATTGTCAGACTCGCAGTTCCCGACAACGATGCCGCAATCGCGCTGAAGGAAATTCGGAAACGTGTTCCTGATATCCCAATCGTTGCCGACATACACTTTCATTACAAGCTTGCGTTGATGGCGTTAGAAGCAGGGATTGATAAGCTGCGGTTGAATCCGGGCAATATCGGAGCTCATGAACGAATTCGTGAAGTTGTACGCGCGGCACAGGCGCAGAGAGTACCGATTCGCATTGGGGTCAACGGCGGATCCTTGGAAAAAGATTTGCTGAAGAAGTATGGCACAGCGACTCCCGAAGCGATGGTTGAGTCAGCGATGCGTCATATCAGAATCCTCGAGGATCTTGATTTCACTGACATTATCATTTCGCTTAAAGCATCTGATGTTCATCGCACAGTTCAGGCCTATCGATTGTTAGCCCAAAAGGTCGACTATCCATTCCATCTTGGCGTCACTGAAGCAGGCACATCTTTCAGTGGAACAATCAAGTCATCGATTGGTTTGGGCATCCTGCTTTATGAAGGAATCGGCGATACCATTCGAGTTTCGTTGGCCGCAGAGCCTCAGGAAGAAGTTAGAGTCGGTTGGGAGATTGTGAAGTCGCTTGGGCTACGCACAAGAGGCGTAACTGTTGTTGCTTGTCCCACCTGCGGACGACTCGACGTCGACAACTTTGTTGGCATCGTCACCGAAATTGAACGACGTCTGGCACACATTGAGGAGCCGCTGCACTTGTCGATAATGGGATGTGCGGTGAACGGTCCGGGCGAAGCGCACGACTCACAACTCGGAATTACATTTGGGCGCGGAGTAGGAATGATCTTCAAGGATGGCGTCCCGATGAGGAAGGTCGCTGGTGAAGACATTGTCGAAGCGTTCGTAATGGAAACTGAGAAGTTGCTCGCCGAAGGTCCAAACATCAAGCGCTCCGAACCGGAACTCATCGAGATATCGAAGTAGCTTGCCGATTTCAGAGCGTCGTGTTCGGTTTTCGCTGCTAACTAAA
>PSRF01000337.1 GCA_003175865.1 Blastocatellia bacterium | reverse complement strand
TTCAATGGCGCGTGTCGCAGCGAAAACTATTTTGAATCGTCGACGCATGGCGGCAATTATTCAGTTGTCGCCGATCTGAGCAACGGTCTGTCAGGGGATCAACTTGTTAGCCTTATGAAGCTCGACGCGCAGCGCGATGCCGAACTCCTCAAGAAAATGGGATTCAAACATGAAACTCCCGTCAAACTTGGTCACAGCTATGCTGTCTTACTTCAAAAAGAGGGAGTAAAGGGTCTCTTTGTTTTCACGGTTACGCGATTCGTGCCAGATCAACGAGTCGAGATCAAGTACAGAGTCATTGAGTATCAACTTCCCGAAGAAGCCCGGGTCCAACGTTAAGTCTCAGTTCCGACTGGCCACATGGGTGCAGCCATACCGCTTTGCACCCACGCGGCAATGCGTAAGGTATGGGGTTGCTAATCTCGATCCTCCGAATCGCGCTAGCACTCTTATCTCTTCGGTTGGAAGCCTCGACCCACCTGGGCTCTAGCGTGGTGGCGAAAAGTATGATGGAGGATTCTTACCCGCATCGAACCTGGGCAGAACTTGAGTCGTACTGACTTTCGGAGGTGAATGCTGATGTTCTGTTCATCATGTGGTGGAGCTATCAAGCCAAATCTCACGTACTGCAATCATTGCGGCGACCGCTTGAACAAAACAGCCCGGGAAAATCAGATCAAGGAATCCGAAATGGATTCGGATTCGCTGGTTTGGGCAATCGTGGCGGTGTTTCTAGGCGGACTCGGAATAACTATTGGTTTGCTGGCAGTGATGAGAAAGGTTGCATTCTTCAACATTGGCCTCATGATCTTCTTCACACTGTTGTGCTTTCTCTTGATGTGTCTAATCGAGGTCGTCTTCATCTGGCTTCTGATCAGCAGAAGGTATCCAAAAGAGACCATGGAACCAATGCGCGCTTTGGACTCAGCCACCAGAGCGTTAGGCGACACGGAAATGAAGGGTCTTCCGGAACCATTGACTAGCGTGACAGACCAGACGACGCGCTCATTTGACCCAGTGTACGTCGAACGCAGCACGCCCAATCGCTGAGTATCAATCAACAATGTCTCTTCGGATTCTACTTGCCCTGGTTCTCACAAATATCTCTCTGGCACCAATCCGTCAACAACCAACTGCGACTTCCACTTTGCAACTGACGCTTCAAACAACTTCCTCCGAAAAGAATGCAGCACCGGAACTCGAACTCGTGCTTAAGAACGTCGGTACCAACGACGTTGTAGTCAATATGGGCTTCATGCTGGCAAACGGTAAAGTTCAACTTCCAGCGAACATTGCTCTCGACTTCATCGATAGCTTCGGAAGGGAGCGCCGGTTTGAGTTTGCCGACAAGAAACATGCTGGCATTGCCGGTCGCGTTGACGATTATGCTGTTCCATTACGCGCAGGCTCTTCGTACACGTTACGCATTTCGTTGGACCAGTTTTGGTGTCAGGAGACAAGCGAATTTGAAGTAAACCTAACACCAGGGAGAAACCAAATCACTGCAGAACTGGAAGGGACTGGCGCGAAGTATCTCAACTTGGATACCCCTGGACTTAAGCTGATGAATTTCTGGCTGGGCAAAGTGCGGTCGAATACGCTGGTGATTGAGAAGTGATCTCCTAAGCACCGCATCACGCGACAAGCTAAAGCTTATCGGACAATCCATTATCTTCCGCAAAACATAGGTGCTACACTCAATTCGCTCCTGGACTCCCAATCAAGGTGGTTTCCCCATGTCACCTTCTGTACTCCGCCTGATCGCTTTTCTGCTAATGATTGCGGCAGTAATAGCCGCTGTTCTCAATTTACATCGCGTCGCTGATCTGCGTATGCCTTGGCTTGCCCCGTTGTTGATGGTGTTTGGGTTAGTCTTTGTCAGTATGGCTCGAAGGAAGAGCAGTTCAAACACCTAAAGCTGGAACCGTCGGCCGTCAATGGTGTCTAAGAGTCGACTGCTTTCTTTGTTTCATATTCATCTAATCATGCTGAGTTGCGGTTTTGTCTCCGCATGATCTGGTAGCTTTCTTTAACATGAAACTTATGGCCTGCCTGATCGCACTCGCAACTCTCGTCTTTCTCGTACCAACTCAACAAGCCACTTCACAGTCACTCGCATTCACCCATGTCACTGTAATCGACATGACAGGCGCACCGCCCAAACAAGATATGACCGTCATCGTAAAGGGTGATCGTATCGAGTCGATTCAAAAAACTGAGCGCAAATTGCCACGTGCAATACAGGTCATCGATGCCTCAGGAAAGTTTCTCATTCCTGGACTTTGGGACATGCACGTCCACTTCACTGAGACCGAACGAACTTTTTCGATGTTCATTGCCAATGGCGTGACTGGTGTCCGCAATATGGGAGGTGACCTCGACGATCTACTGCGATGGCGTAACGATGTTGCGTCTGGAAAACTTCCTGGTCCACAGATCGTGATGTGTGGTCCCATCATTGACGGTCCACAACCCGCCGCACATGGTCCTACTCTTGTTGTGAGTTCACCGATTGAAGGACGTCGGGCTGTCGACATGTTGAAGAGTCGAAACGCTGACTGCGTAAAGGTCTACGATCGACTTCCGCGCGATGCCTACTTTGCAATTATCGACGAAGCTAAGAAGTTAAACATCCCGGTGGTGGGTCACGTGCCCCTGGCGATTACATCTGTGGAAGCGTCTGAGGCGGGACAAAAAAGTATCGAGCATCTCGGCAGCTTCTTGGAAAGTGCATCAACCTTGGAAGACGAATTATTGAAAGCGGAGCGCTCGAATGAGCCGGTTACGGACCCATCTGACTTTCCAAAACGCATTGCGGCCCGCGGCGAAACAATGCTGAACACCTACGACGAAACGCGCGCGCAGAAAATCTTTGCCACGTTTATCAAAAACAAGACCTGGCAAGTCCCGACACTGGAATTCAAGTGGGCGCAAACTTTCCTGGACGACATCACGCAACAGGGTGATCCACGTTTGAAATTCATTCCAGCATCCGAGCAACAGTGGTGGACACCTAAGAAAAACTTCTTCGCTCGTTATCGTACGCCCGAATACATTGTTTTCAGAAAGCACATGTTCCAAAAGGAGATGGACCTTGTCGGCGCAATGCACAAGGCAGGGGTGCCATTCATGACCGGAACGGATTTGAGTGGCGCTTACGTATTTGCAGGATTTAGTTTACATCACGAGCTGGAGCTGTTTGTTCAGGCAGGTTTCACTCCGATGGAGGCGTTGCAGGCAGCAACACTCAATCCCGCACTCTTTCTTAACGAACAAGATAAGCGAGGTACCGTAGAGCCGGGAAAGATCGCCGATTTGGTTTTGCTTGATGCGAATCCACTGGACGACATTCGGAATACACAAAAGATCAATGGCGTGGTCTTGAGTGGCAGATATCTTTCCCGTCTAACGCTCGACAAGATGTTGTCTGACGTTGCCGAATCCGCGAACAAAGAGAATACGAAGTAAACAGGTATAGGCAAATGTGACCCAGCCGCTAATGTCACCGCATTCTCACATGAAGAAAACCATCATACTCGTTGTCATTTCATTAGTCTTCGTCAGTTCAGTGGTCGCAGTCTGGACTGCCGGGACGGTACTGAGCGCACCAGCACGCGCTTCCATTGGATCTGCTCCCACTGATTTGGTTATACGGAACGTTCAATTTCCGAGTGAATCAGGGTCTATGATCCATGGTTGGTTCATTGAAGGGATGCGGGGGGCAGGCGCGATTGCTCTAATGCATGGAGTGCGAGCTAATCGCACAAGTATGTTGGACCGTGCGCGTTTTCTTGCCCATGCAGGATTTTCAGTTTTGCTCTTCGACTTTCAGGCTCACGGCGAGAGCGCTGGCGATCATATTACGTTTGGTTATCTTGAAAGCAGAGATGCGCGGGCAGCAATCGACTTCCTTCGCCGGACAGTTCCTGACGAGAAAATTGGCGTGATTGGCGTCTCAATGGGTGGCGCAGCTTCATTACTCGCAGAGCCACCTCTCGCGATCAATGCGATTGTTCTCGAGATGGTTTATCCGACAATCAACCAGGCCGTTACGAATCGACTGACGATGAGATTCGGTCGTTTGGGTTTAGCGTTGGCGCCTTTGCTTGTTTGGCAATTGAAACCGCGCCTCGGTGTCGATCCGGGGACCATGCGTCCAATCGATCATGTAGGTTCGATGACCGTGGCAAAGCTGTTCATAGTCGGAGCGAAGGATCAGCACACTACGATTGAGGAGTCGAAGAAGTTCTTTGCTGCAGCGCACGAACCAAAGGAGCTGTGGATCATCGACGCTGCTAGCCATGTGGATGTTTATCCGTTGGCCAAAACAGAGTACGAGCAGCGAGTGTTGAAGTTTTTTACGACGAACCTGCGGCAATAGTTAATACCACAGGCTTTATGCCTGTGGTCCTTCAACTTCCACCTAATCAACTGCCCTCACGAAATCCCGATACCGCTGGCTTTATGCCAGTGGTCCTTCAACTTCCACCTAACCGTACATTTTCAAAAAAGCCTTCACCTGCGCCGTCGTGTATTCGCCAACAGTACCTGCGTAATAAGACGGTTTCCATAGATCCCATGCCTTTGTCTCTTTCAAAACGCCGTAATAGTTCTTGTTCATCCAATAACGGGTGCTTTCCATGATTGCCCTGACATATTCCTCAATACTTACATCGGGCCTTGCCTCGATCACCAGATGCATGTGGTCCGGCAACAATCCAATTCGGTCTATGGCAAACCGGTGTTTCATGCCGACAGTCCTCACGTATTCAAATAATCGAGGTGCAATTACCTCATCGAAAACAGACCTCCTCTCCTGCGTAACGAGCACAATGTGATAATTCAGAAGACAGAAGCAGTGAGGCATTGGGAACGCGGGCGAACGGAACTCAGGATTGCAGTACTGCAAGGGCCTCGTCCACGAACCTTTATACCCATGGTGACTCACCTGTCGCGCGACGTAATCGCGAACCACATCAAGATCCACTTTGCCGGCACTTCTTGCGAAATACCCTTTGGCCCAAAGGGCTGTGGTCTGATGGCGTTGAAGCTCGTCCGCCAAAGAGCATCGAAATTCATGATCGGTGTTTCCTTTCAACATCCGGACGACGTTGGAAACAGTTTGGGTAGGTTGGAGACTAACTAAGACGCGTAGATGATCCTGTGTTAATTCACTCTCGAGTAAGTGATAGTCCTCCCGACAACAGACCTCTTCGAGCGTGCTCAGGACAATCGACTGCGCGGCTACGCTTCGTAAGAGTGGATGCAAGTAACGGGTTTTGAGGCAGAGGTAAAAGTGAAGTTGGTAGGCTGCTTGTAGAGCAGCGAAGTGAGGGTTCATTTGGAGTGCATACTAACTCAATATGGTTGGACATGAAAGGGGTCAATCACAAAGCGTTGATAGGCTGACGTTGAGCACCACCCGCAT
>PSRF01000315.1 GCA_003175865.1 Blastocatellia bacterium | reverse complement strand
TTCACTCATTCCTCATCGATCCCTTTCATCACTGCCCGTACTTTTTCACTCACGAGTTCGAAAGCAAACCCCTGGCGGAGCAGGTGATCAAACAGGCTCTTCGCTTCCTTCCGATCTTTCGGCCGACCGCGAAGTCGTATTCTTCGATCAATCGCTTTATCAATCAGTTCTTCTTCGGAGGTCTCCGCATAGACCATCTCCAAGGCTTCTTCCGCAACACTGTTGTCAACTTTCTTAAATTTCAAATCTCTTTCGAGACGCCGGCGCCCAATCGGCCTTTGCTTGACCTTCAGTGACGCGTAACTAAAAGCAAATCGTGCATCGTCCAGATAACCGTATTCGCTTAGTCGTTCAATCACTGTATCGATAACCGCTTTGTTTGCACCCGAACTTCGCAGCAGTCGCGCGCGCAGTTCTGCGACTGAACGAGGTTTGGCAGCCAACAGTTTGACAGCGCGTTCGAATGTTCGCTTCCGTACTTCCGCTGGATCCTGTTTCTTTCGTTCAACAACCGTTGTTTTTGGACCGCTTCGACGCATGAGGTGGAGATTCTCACGCAAACATGTGCAGAAGAAAAGCCGAAAAGAAAAACGCATGAAGTTTCAGCAACTTGGCGACGGGTTCGTAAGGTTGGCCCAATCGCAAATGGACCTTATTCATCTACAATGAAGACGAATGGATGGAATTCTCGTAATCGATAAGCCACCGCAACTCACCTCTCACGACGTGGTTGGTCAGGTGCGACACATACTGCAGGAACGCCGCATTGGACATACTGGCACACTCGATCCGTTTGCAACGGGAGTGCTCGTCGTAGTTGTTGGGCGTGCGACACGTCTGGCCCAGTTTTTGACTGGTATGGAAAAGGAGTATGAAGCAATTATCCGTCTCGGTTTTGCGACGGATACTGGCGACCGGACAGGAAAGCCATTAAAGAGTGATTCTACCGTGCGATCAATCTCCTGGACTGGAACAGACATCGAGGCTGCGCTCTCCACGCTTCGGGGAGACATCCAACAGATTCCGCCCATGTATTCTGCTAAAAAGATTCGCGGCGAAAAGCTCTATGAACTTGCACGTCGTGGTGAAGAGGTCCAGCGACACCCCATCAACGTTTGTATTCATGAGTTTGAGCCACTGCCACCAGATGGTGAGCTAATCAAAGACAATCTGGACGGAACGTTTGATTTTCACGCCCGCGTTGTTTGCTCGAGCGGCACTTATGTCAGGACCTTAGCAGAAGATCTCGGTAAGCGTTTGGGTATAGGTGCTCACCTTGCAGAACTTAGACGTACGCGCGTTGGTGATTTTTCAATAAACCAGGCCACAACGCTCGAGCGGTTAAAGAGTAGGTTTGGCGAAGAGGCTGTTGGCACCGTGATGCTCACACCGGAGTCAGCGCTCTCTCGTCTGCCTTTTCTGCATCTAAATGATGACGACGAACGTAAAGCTCGTCATGGACTGGAGGTGGTGGCAAACGACAATATTAAATGGACCGATGGTGAAATCGTGAGGATGTGCAATCGTCAAGGAAGGCTGGTCGCAGTTGGTACCTACGATGCAGAGATTGGTCGTGTGCATCCGCGTGTTGTTCTCGCAGCCGATTAGTTTGCTGTGCTGTTTGAGCGAGGGTTTGCATTGAGTTAGGGCGGGCACCGAACGCACTTAACAACTCAACAAGCGCCTTGACTTATCGGAGGTTAAACGGCTTTGGCAAAAAAATATTATTGACCTGAGCCCTGAATGCTATACTGAGAACAACCAGGAAGCGCGCGTGGTTCGCTTCCAAAGAGTGTTCCCCGCCGTGACTTCCTTTTGAATAGATCATTGAGAACCCGATGCTTCGTAAGGGCACCTCATGCTTACGCGCGCATGAGTGCATTTTGACGCATCATTGACCAACCACCACAGGCCTCCCCGACCAGGTGCTGGGTTTAACAGGCGTGGCTCATCTCCACACGCTGTCCAACGCGCGAAAGCCGACGAGGTTTTAAAGGCTATGCTAGAGCAGGATGGCAAAAAACAATTTAACATCAGTGAACGTCTGGAAGATCTGCGCCGTGAGCACGAGGCGCTCCGTTGGGAAGGTACTTTTCGAGACTATTTTGAATTAGTCGCTCAAAATCCTCGCATCGGCCAGCTTTCGCACGCACGCATCAACGACATGGTTCATGCGGCGGGAATAGAACGAATCAACGAAGGCACTCAACACGAAGTTCTCTCATACAATTTCTTTTCTTCAGAACTGTTTGGCATCGAAGAACCGATCGCAAGAATCGTCGAGTACTTCAAGTCTGCAGCACAACGTCTTGAAGTTCGCAAACGAATACTGCTGTTAATGGGTCCCGTGGGTGGAGGTAAGTCCACTGTCGTTAACATGCTAAAACGCGGGCTCGAGGAGTGGACGAGAACGGAAGCCGGTGCAGTTTACGCAATCAAAGACTGTCCGATGCACGAAGAGCCGCTGCACCTTATTCCTCATGCACTACGCGCAGAGGTAGAAAAGCATTACGGCATTTATATCGAAGGTGACCTTTGCCCACAGTGTCGATATGCACTTGAACACAGTTACGGCGGGCGTCATGAAGAAGTGAAAGTTCACCGCGTTGTGTTTTCTGAAAAAGAGCGAGTCGGCATAGGGACTTTCTCACCAAGCGATCCAAAATCACAGGACATCACTGAACTGACTGGCTCGATCGACCTTTCCACAATCGGCGAAGTTGGCGTCGAGTCCGATCCCCGTGCCTACCGATTCGACGGCGAATTGAACATTGCCAATCGGGGTCTTATGGAATTCGTCGAGATGCTGAAGGTCGACGAAAAGTTTCTCTACAGCTTGCTCACGTTGTCGCAGGAACAGAGCATCAAAACTGGCCGCTTCGCGATGATTTATGCGGACGAAGTTATCCTCTCGCACTCGAACGAGAACGAGTACATTGCGTTCGCCGGCAACCGAAAATCCGAGGCCCTGCAAGATCGCATCATCCTGGTCCGTGTTCCGTACAACCTGCGCGTCTCTCAAGAAGAACGAATCTACGCAAAGTTGCTGCACCAATCGGAAGCGCTCCGCAACGTCCATCTCGCACCAAACACGCTCAAGGTCGCGGCGATGTTTGCTGTCATGACGCGTTTGGAAGAACCAAAGCGGCAGAGTGTTGACATCGTTAAGAAGATGAAGCTTTACGATGGTGAAGACGTTGAAGGCTACAAGTCGAAAGACGTGCGCGAGCTGAAAGAAGAAACCGTTCGCGAAGGCATGGACGGAATCTCACCTCGTTACATCATCAATCGCCTGTCGAGCGCGCTCGTGCGCGATGGCGTCACGTGTATCAATCCCATTGATGCGTTGCGCGCAATTAAAGACGGGTTTGAACAGCACACAGGCATTAGTTCGGATCAACGAGAACGTTATCTGAACCTGATTTCGCTCGCTCGTAAGGAATACGACGAACTCGCAAAGATCGAAGTACAACGTGCATTTGTTTATTCGTTCGAAGAGATGGCCCGCACGATGTGCAACAACTACCTCGATAACGTAGAGGCGTTCTGCAACAAAGAACGCATCAAGGATCCAATTACCGAAGAAGAGATGGATCCTGACGAACAGTTGATGCGTTCAATCGAAGAACAAATTGGAATTTCAGAAAACGCCAAGAACACTTTCCGGCAGGAGATACTGATTCGCATTTCGTCTTACGCTCGTAAAGGAAAACCATTCGAATACAATTCCCATGAACGTTTGAAGGAAGCAATCGAGAAGAAGATCTTTGCCGACCTGAAAGACGTGGTGAAAATAACGACATCGGCCAAGACCCCAGACCCCGATCAACTTCGTCGCATCAACGAAGTAGTCGATCGACTGGTGAAGGATCACGGCTATTGCCCCGTTTGCGCTAACGAACTGCTAACTTACGTCGGAACATTGTTGTCCCGTTAACGTAAAGCGCAGAGGCGCACCCGGATTGAGTTGAAACGCCCGCGTCTCCCCTAGCGACGCGGGCGTAATAATCATCACCTCATGAAAAAAAGGTATTGGATTGCGGGCGCCGCAACCGCAGCGATCGCTGTAAAACTATTAAGTCGGCCTCGTGAAGTTGATTGGGAGAAGAATCGGTCAGTTATTTTTCACGTTGAACATTCGCGCTTTGCAAATGTCGACGGTGTCAGAATTCATTATCAAGAAGCGGGAGCTGAGTCAGCTCCGCCATTGATACTGATTCATGGATTCACCAGCTCAACGCTAGTTTGGAGCAAGGTCTTTCTCAGTTTGGCTGATGCCGGTTATCGCGTAATAGCCCTGGACCTGCTTGGTTACGGTTATAGCAGTAAACCGCGAAGCGGACCGTACACAATCGAGAATCAGGCTCGAATCATCACTGGCTTGCTGGATCGGTTGGGAATTGAAAGGGCGACAATTCTCGGCAGTTCGTACGGCGGTGCTGTCGCGGCAATCTGTGCATTGGACTACGCCGACCGTGTCGAGAAACTAATTATGGTGGGCGCCGTAAACAACAACGAACCGTTGCGATTCGCGTTGATGCGTTTGTTCGGTGCTCGCGTTGTTGGCGACGTGGTGTCGCCATTGCTGATAGGATCGCGGCGACTGCTACGTCTGCGTATGAAGCGTGTTTACGATCGACACGCATGGGTCTTAGATGAACGGCGTGTTGACGCGCGTCATTTACCTTTGCGCGCAGCACAAACCCATCGCGCGATTATTCGCACTGTTCGCGCCTGGGATGCTGATCGCATTTCGCGCGATGCGCATCTAATTGACAAGCCGACGTTGTTGCTTTGGGGCGACAACGATCCGGAGATTCCGTTGGCTGATGCGACGCGACTGCATAACGAGATTCCGGATTCTCGTTTGATTGTGTTTCAGCAGTGTGGGCATTTACCCCACGAGGAATATCCGGAACAGTTTGTTGAGGTGGTTACGAACTTTTGTAATGGGTCAACCTGATTCTATGTGCTTGTTCGAGTTTTCGTAGAGCACAGAGAAATTGCGCAGTAAGGAAGAACGTCATGCATTCGAGTAAGACACTATTGAACGCCGCAATCGTGATCCTTGCCCTCTACGGGATCAGCTATGCCTGTGAGTGTCGGACGATGTCTACTGAAGAGAGTTTCAGACAGGCGGACGCCGTCTTCGTTGGCAAAGTAGTCAGCATCGAGCCGTTCGGTCCGTGGCAAAAGGTAACTTTTGATGTGAACTGGCAAAGCAAAGGGGATTCATCATCTGATGTTTCACTATATCAAGCCAGTTCCCCCATCGACTTCCAGTTTGATACGGACAGAACTTATTTCGTTTTTGCAAACAAGTCGGATGGAAGACTATTCGCGTCGAGATGTTCCGGCACGAGAGTCTACAGCAGATGCGGGAATGGGGGGGTCACCGCCCGTGTTTTTCGAGTCGCGGATGTCTCGATGGGCCATCGGGAATACTCATACACTGAGATGGCGCTAATTACTGGTATCAGTGTATCGCTGTCGATGTCCCTCGGATTCATACTGGGTCGTCTGCGGCGACGTCTGAACGGAACGGCTAAAGCCAACAGTGTCGACACTGGCGTGCAATAGAGAGCCAATGCCGGCACCTTTGAAAGACTGAGTGGCGTGAAGTCAGTACCA
>PSRF01000134.1 GCA_003175865.1 Blastocatellia bacterium | reverse complement strand
GACCATCCGGTTGTGAAAAGAGGAATGGCTTATTCGGCGCTTCAGCCGTGCGAACGCGAAGTAGTTCCGGAATATTTTGAAATTGATCGTTGGCCAATGTATTCATTCTCCGAAAAGGCCATAAGCTACAACAGCTCTCCCCTACACTCAAACCCCTCTTCTCTGTGCTGCTAGTAGGGAACCGAGAGCGGAGCGACCGGATGCTACAGTCAACCCAGATATATTGACAGTTGGATGTCGCATCCGGTCGCTACGCTCGCGGTTCCCTAACTGAGCTTTTTCAAAATGATCGCAGAAAAACTTCATGATATATTTGCGGCGCTCGATCAGAACAATACTTCCTTCCCGCAACCATCAAGGTTTACTGTCCATGACTTATCAGAACTTCATCAACGGCAAGTGGATCAAATCAATTTCTTCTAAGTCAGTCGCAAACACAAATCCTGCAAACACCGATGATGTAATCGGCGAGGTGATTCTATCGACACGCGACGAAGCACGCGCAGCAGTTGACGCGGCATCCGATGCCTTTCGCGGTTGGCGTGCCACTCCTGCACCAACACGCGGACGCATCGTCGCGAAAGCGGCACGCCTGTTCGAAGATAACAAAGAGGAGCTGGCGCAAATTCTCACACGTGAAGAGGGTAAGACGATTGCGGAGTCGCGCGGTGAGCTACAACGCTCAATCAACGTCGCCGACTTTTGCGCCGGAGAATCAAGGAGGTTAACTGGTGAAACGATCCCATCGGAACTCCCGTTAAATTTCGCCTACACAATCAAACAACCGTTGGGTGTCGTGGCCTGTGTAACTCCGTGGAACTTCCCTGTTGCAATTCCTGTTTGGAAGATCGCGCCTGCACTCGTCGCCGGCAACACCGTTGTCTTCAAACCTGCGACACTAACACCGGCAACTGCCGTCCGCATCGTTGAGATTTTTGAAGAGGCAGGCATCCCTCCTGGTGTGTTGAATCTCATTATTGGCTCAGGTTCGGAGGCCGGTGACGAGATCATCAATCACCGCGCAGTAAAAGCGATCTCTTTCACTGGTTCAAATGGAGTTGGCATTCGTTTGTATGAACAAGCATCGCGTCGAGGGGCGAAGGTCCAATGTGAAATGGGCGGAAAGAATCCTGTCGTCATACTCGAAGATGCCGATATGGATCTTGCAGTCGAATCAACCGCTCAGGGTGCGTTTGGTTCATCAGGTCAACGTTGTACCGCGACGAGTCGTGCAGTAGTCGTTGATGAAATCGCAGATGAGTTCGTAACTCGAATCACAAAACGAGCCGAATCGATGAGGCTTGGACCAGGTGTCGATCCACAAACGGAAATGGGCCCAAGTGTCGATGAAAGTCAATTCAACACGGTACTGAGGTACATCGACATCGGACGCGAAGACGGTGCAACGTTGGCGTGCGGTGGTTCCCGCGCGACTGGCGACGGTTTTGATAAGGGTTACTTCGTTCATCCGACAGTTTTCGATCACGTCACACCTGACATGCGCATCGCACGTGAAGAAATCTTTGGTCCTGTTTTGTCAGTGCTTCGTGTGAAGAACTTCGATGAGGCAATGCAGGTCGCAAATGATTGTGAATACGGTCTGTCGTCTTCGATATTCACTAATGATGCTGCGCGGATCTTTCGCTTTGTCGATGATATCGAAACGGGCATGACGCACATCAACTCGCCAACGACTGGAGGCGAAGCTCACATCCCATTCGGCGGAACGAAAGGTACCGGGATAGGAGACCGGGAACAGGGTTCGACCGCACTCGATTTCTACACGGAGCTCAAGGTTGTGTACGTCGACTATACCGGTCGGAAGCGTGAGGGGAATCTCTACTAGAGGACTAATAAAATGAGTACTGCTGAAGTCAAAACACAATCAGAGACTGTACGCAAACACAAAGAGTTTCTGTTTCCCGCAGTTGCAATGTACTACCAGGAACCGCTGGCGCTCGTTCGTGGTGAAGGCTTTTATGTCTGGGACGATAAAGATGATAAGTATCTCGATTGTTTCGGTGGGGTGTTGACCGTATGTGTCGGTCACAATAATCCGAGAGTCAGTGAAGCAATCGTCAACCAGGTCAAATCAATCAGCCATACATCAACACTCTATGCGAGTAAGCCCCAAGCGGATCTGGCAGAAAAGCTCGCTCAAATAACTCCCGGCGCATTGAAGAAGAGTTTTTTCACGAATAGCGGAACCGAAGCAGACGACACTGCGGTCCACGCCGCAAAGTTAGCCACAGGCAGACATGAAATCGTTGTACTCCGACACAGCTACAGCGGTCGTTCTGCGACTTCGCTTTCCGCAATGGGCCATGCGACATGGCGACCTCTGCCAGCGCAAGTAGCAGGCTTTGTTCACGCGCCTGCTCCGTATTGTTATCGATGTCCCTTCAAACTTACTTATCCCGATTGCGGCTTAGCGTGCGCAAACGACATCGAGGAATTGATCATGACTACGACGACCGGAGAGATCGCCGCATTCATGGCTGAACCAATCCTTGGCGTAGGTGGATTCGTCGTTCCACCACCAGGCTATTTCGAGCGCGCGGAGGAGATCACACGAAAGCATGGTGGTCTGTTTATTGCTGACGAAGTGCAAACTGCGTGGGGTCGTACCGGCGACAAGTGGTTTGGTATCGAGCACTGGGACGTGAAGCCAGACATAATCACGTCAGCAAAAGGACTGGCGAATGGAGTTCCAATCGGCGTGACAGTTGCTACTGAAGAGGTCGCGAACAAGTATCCCGGTTTGACCTTCTCTACTTTTGGTGGGAACCCGATCGCTACGGCGGCTGGACTTGCAGTGTTAAAGGTCATCGAAGAAGACGATTTGAAGAAAAACTCCGCGGAAGTTGGTGCTTATTTCAGACAAGGACTTGAAGAACTGAAAGAGAAGTACGCGGTGATTGGAGACGTTCGCGGAATGGGACTTATGCAGGGTATCGAGTTGGTGAAAGATCGTGAAACGAAAGAACCAGCGCCGCAAGCACTACTGACTGTGTTCGAAGAAACCAAACGACGACGCGTCTTAATTGGCAAGGGCGGATTATATGGCAATGTGATTCGCACGGGGTTGATGTTGAATTCAACGAAGGACCATGTCGACGAATTGATTGCTGCGCTGGATGCTGGCTTCGCGATGGTTTGATCAGTCACTCCGTTAGGAGTGAGATGTTTATAGCAGTCCGTTTATTTAGATGGTCTTCGCTTCGTCAGGAGCGAAATGTGAATGGCGCACGAGAGACATGTCGCTCCACTGGAGCGAACGAACAGTTATGATCTCAACGCTATAAACATTTCACTCCTCCGGAGTGAAACCAGTTCAACTTAAAGCTGAATATTGATCATGAAAACACTAATCAAAAACGGACGAATCATTACCGCAGTCGATGATTACAAAGCTGACATATTGATCGAGGACGAACGCGTTTCGGTTATCGGTTCGCAACTGAACATGGAGGCCGACCAGGTACTCGATGCCACCGACAAACTTGTCATTCCCGGTGGCATCGATCCACACACTCACATGGAGCTTCCGTTTGGTGGCACTGAATCCTCTGACGACTTTCGCACCGGCACAATTGCCGCAGCTCACGGAGGAACGACGAGCATCATCGACTTTGCAGTCCAGTACAAAGGTCAGTCACTAATTGAAGGCATAGACAACTGGCATAAAAAGGCGGAAGGCAAGACTGCAATCGATTACGGGTTCCATCTCATCACGACGGAACTCGAAGACAAGCAGATCGAAGAGCTCTACACCGTAATGGACGAGGGCGTGACGAGTTTCAAAATGTTCATGGCCTATCCCGGTGTATTCCTTGTTGATGATGCGACCATCTTTCGCGCGATGTCAGCAGCAGGCTCACGTGGTGGTTTGATTTGCATGCACGCTGAGAACGGAATCGTCATCAACGAGATCATTAAACGCGCTATCGAGAAGGGACACACCGCGCCGAAGTATCATGCGTTGACGCGACCAACAGTCGCTGAGGCTGAAGGAGTACATCGGGCAATTGCAATTGCTGAGATGGCCGAGTCTCCTGTTTACATCGTGCATCTTTCATGTGCCGATGCTCTCAATCAGGTACGTCAGGCGCGTGATCGCGGTATTGCTGCATTCGCTGAAACCTGCCCACAATATTTATTCCTCTCCATCGACGATTACGGTGAGGATTTCAATGGCGCTAAGTATGTGATGACTCCACCTCTGCGCGAAAAGTCGAATCAAACCGAGTTATGGAAAGGCTTGAAGATGGACGATCTGCAAGTGATCTCAACAGACCATTGTCCATTCTGTATGAAAG
Source organism: Blastocatellia bacterium (assembly GCA_003175865.1). Taxonomy (GTDB): domain Bacteria; phylum Acidobacteriota; class Blastocatellia; order Pyrinomonadales; family Pyrinomonadaceae; genus PSRF01. The sequence goes on along the minus strand of PSRF01000134.1, from coordinate 13,632 downwards.
AACAGAAGGAACTCGGTCGCGACGACTTCACGAAGATTCCAAACGGTGCACCAGGTGTGGAGAATCGAGTACCGCTGATCTACAACGGCGGCGTTGTCGAGAGCCGGATCAGCCTTAATCGATTTGTCGAGCTCACCTCAACTGCCGCTGCAAAGATGTTTGGGTTGTTTCCGAAGAAAGGGACCGTTGCGGTTGGGTCCGATGCTGACATTGTGATCTTCGATGGAGAAAAAGAACAGACGCTCAGCTCGAAGACTCATCACATGAACTGTGATTACAACGCATACGAAGGACGACGAATTAAGGGTGTCGTAGAAACTGTTCTTTCACGCGGCAAAGTTGTAATCGACAAGGGTGAATTCAAAGGCAAGTACGGCGACGGCAAGTTCCTCAAGCGTGGGACCTGCGTTTCGATCTAAAGATTACTTAGTGCTGGGACCGCAGGCGTCCTCGCCTGCCTGGTTAACCAATGAACAACTTGAGTGAATAGTTAGAAGCAGGCGAGGACGCTTGCGGTCCCAGCAGCTACGTATCCAAACGTGGGAGCTGCGTCAATACATGAGGCGTTTATGATCGTTCGTAGTTTGTTTGTATTTATTGCGCTGGCATCTGCAGTGTTGTGCGTCTGTGCGCAGGAAGCACCTAAGAAGCCCAACCAGCCAAGCAGCAGAGTTGTTACTGCCTCACAAGTGAACGGAGTTTATCGTTACTACAAGAATGAGTTTCGTATTCTCGCCCTCGGTAACAACAAACTCAAAGTACAGTTTGACGGCGTGTACATGACTGCCTCAGGTACGCACAATTTGGGGACAGCTTCAGGCGAAGCATCCATCGAGGGGAACGTCGCGAAATTTAAGCCTTCCGACACAGACCACTGTGAGATTACTCTCATCTTCTCGAACAAATTGAGAGTCACGCAAGAGGGATCCGATGCCGACTGCGGATTCGGTCACAATGTTATTGCGGACGGAACATATCGGAAGATTCGGGGCGGAAAACCAAAGTTCGAAAGCGGGCCGTAAGTCGATGTGAGCGGAGGATTCTTTACCGCAAAATAGCAGGCCAGGACGCCTGCGCTCCCAGCCACATCTTGAACTTTGAAATCGAAGTAGCTGCTAAAGCGCGCGATCAAATGCTGAATGATCGATGATAAATGGTCTTTTCTTACTGACTCGGCTGTCTTAGTATTCCACGCAAGGCCTTTCCAGCATTCCCAAAACGGAGAACTGTAACGACATGCTTGCTTCTATTCTTCTGCTTCTTGCTCTGCTCGCACCCGCACAGGAACAAGGTCAACGTCGCGGCGGTCAATTCCCCGGCAATCAAACTCCAACTCCACAAACAACGCCGCAGACTCCAGCTCCTGGTCCACAGACCGGCGGCGGTCAACAAGGACGACCACAAGCGCAACCGACACCAACGCCTGAAGAACCACCAGTCGTAACCAAACATTCAATTCGCGTTGGCGGCAATACGATTAACTACACCGCAACTGCGGGCCTGATGCCTATCAAGAATCGTGACGGTGAAGTTGAAGCTCGCATGTTCTTCACGAGTTACGTCGTCGATCGTCCGGAAGGTGGGTCCAGACGTCCTCTAACCTTCTCGTTCAATGGCGGCCCAGGTTCCGCGTCAGTTTGGTTACACATGGGTGCAATTGGTCCCAAGCGTGTACGGATGAATGCTGATGGCACCATGCCGGCTCCTCCCTACGAACTTGAAGACAACCAGAATACGTGGCTAACACAGTCGGATCTTGTCTTCATCGACCCGGTTGGCACGGGTTACAGTCGAGCGGCAAAGCCGGAACTCGCACAAAAATTCTTTGGTCTGCAGGGCGACATCGAATCAGTCGGCGAGTTTATTCGCATGTATCTCACGCGGTACGAGCGTTGGACATCACCACTGTTTCTTGCGGGTGAAAGCTATGGCACTACACGCGCCTCGGCTTTGTCCGGTTACTTGATCGATCGAGGTATCGCGTTCAATGGCATCATGCTGATCTCGACGATCATGAATTTTGAAACAACGGCCTTCGCATCTGGCAACGACCTGCCCTACGCCCTCTTTCTGCCGTCTTACACAGCGACCGCCTGGTATCACAAGAAACTTCCTTCCGATCTGCAAACGAAGCCGGTCAACCGCGTCGTAAACGAAGCGGAAGCATTCGCGTCAAACGAGTACACATTGATTCTTGAAAAGGGCGACAGGCTCACTGGCCAGGAACGACAGGACGCCATTGCAAAACTCTCGCGCTTTACAGGCCTCGACCCCAAGTTTCTCGATTACGCAAATTTGCGCGTGAACTTAAACCTGTTCCGGAAGGAATTGCTGCGTAACGAACGTCGGTCTATTGGTCGGCTCGATGCACGTTTCAAAGGGTACGATTCGAATCTTGCGAGCGACAGCACCGACTACGACCCTAGTGAAGCCGCGATCCGTCCACCGTATACTTCTACCTTCAACAATTACGTTCGCTCTGAACTCGGCTACAAATCGGATCTCGAGTACTACATCCTCGGCGGCGGCATTGGTCCATGGAACTGGGGAGCGAACAACAACTACGTCGATACGAGCACTGCATTGCGTAATGCTCTCGCGAAGGATCCGTATTTGAAAGTTTTCGTGGCGATGGGTTATTACGATATGGCGACACCTTATTACGCCGTTGAGTACACGCTTCATCACATCAGCATCGATCCGCTGCTACTGAAAAACATCTCGAACAGTTACTACGAAGCTGGACACATGATGTACATCGACGAGAAGTCGCTATCGAAGCTTCATTCTGATGTTGAGAAGTTCATGCAGGATTCCATGCGTAGATAATTAAAAAGAAGCTAACCAGATTTTAAGTCGCGCCGTAATTTGTAGGGGCGGCCCTCAATAGTGATGTCACAAGAAACGATTCAATACGAAGATGGACGTGTAGAGCTGAGACCGGAAGCGTGGGTCGAGATCAGTCGTAGTCCCTTTTTTAATCGAGATCTGGCCCCGGTTCCGATCGCGAGTCGCAACTGGACCACTTATAACTATGCAGCACTCTGGATAAGCATGGCGCATTGCATCCCGACTTACATGCTTTCGTCTGGATTAATTAGTGCGGGCATGAATTGGTGGCAGGCACTCATTACGATTCTGCTCGGTAACACAATCGTATTAGTTCCGATTCTGCTGAACTCACACCCAGGTACAAAATATGGAATTCCTTTTCCGGTATTTTCGCGTGCGGCATACGGCACACTTGGATCGAATGTCCCCGCCTTGATGCGTGCTGTAGTCGCGTGCGGTTGGTTTGGTATTCAGTCGTGGATTGGCGGCGAAGCTCTTGACACTTTATTCAAGGCCATCATTCCAGGTTGGCAAAACTTGCTTGGTGGACCAGTTGGCGGACACTCGCCGACCGAATGGTTGTCGTTCCTGCTGTTCTGGGGGATGAATATCTACATCATTTATCGCGGAATGGATCTTCTTAGAAAGGTTGAGAACTGGGCAGCACCGTTTGTGTTGGTAATGACTTCCCTGTTGCTTGGTTGGGCAATCTGGAAAGCTCACGGACTGGGTTACCTGCTAAATCAACAAGGGAAGTTCCACACTCTCGCCGAATTCTGGCCCATCTTTATTCCGTCGCTGACAGGAATGATAGGTTTCTGGGCGACACTCTCTTTGAACATGCCGGACTTCACCCGTTTTGGAAAGAGTCAGCGCGATCAAGTTGTCGGCCAAGTTGCTGCATTGCCGTCGACGATGACTGTGTTTGCGGCGATGGGTGTCATGATCACTTCGGCTGCGGTTGTGATTTATCCGCACATGAAACCCGACGAACTTTGGGATCCAATGAAACTGGTGGGTCAGTTTCAGAGTGTGGTTGTCGTGGCGATTTCGATGTTCACCGTAGTCGTCGCAACTCTCGCAGTGAACATCGCTGCTAATGTTGTTTCACCGGCGAATGATTTTGCGAATGCGTTTCCAAAATGGATTTCATTTCGTACCGGCGGTTTGATCACCGGCATTGCAGGGATTCTGATGCAACCATGGCGCTTGTTGGCTGATCCCTCTGGCTACATCTTCGCATGGCTGGTCGGATATTCAGGCGGACTGGGCGCCATCGCGGGCGTATTGATCGTTGACTACTGGATTGTGCGGCAGAAGCGGCTGGAACTCGGTGATCTCTATCGTCGCGAAGGAGCCTACACTTACAACGGTGGATGGAATTGGCGCGCAATAGTAGCGACTGTTATTGGCTGCGCTCTTGCGTGGGTTGGTCTTGTCGTTAAGCCGCTGAGGCCATTATATGACTACGCGTGGTTCGTAGGTTTCGGTGCAGCAGGAGTTACCCACTGGGTGTTGATGAAGGTTGCGCCGTCAGCGTCAAGTTCCTATAGATAACCACGCCCGCTCAATGCTATAAACACCTCGTCTCCGGTATGATCTTGCCTTGAATGCTCGCGAAGCAGACTAGTTTTGACAAAGGACAACTTTATGCCACGCACAGTTAAATGTGGGCTTATTCAGTGTACCAACGCGGCGCCAACTGACCTTCCAATTGAAGACATCAAGCGCCTAAATATCGAAAAGCACCTTGGATTTATCGAGCAGGCTGCCGAACAAGGCGTACAAATAATCTGCATGCAGGAAGTTTTCACCACACCTTATTTTTGCGCTGAACAGCAAACACGATGGTACGAAGCTGTGGAAAGAATTCCCGACGGACCGACGGTTCGGCTAATGCAGGAGGTCGCAAAAGAACATGGAATGGTGATCATTGTTCCGATTTACGAAGAAGAGATTACCGGCGTGTACTACAACACAGCGGCGGTAATTGACGCGGATGGGAAGTATTTAGGCAAGTATCGAAAGAATCACATTCCCCATGTCAATCCTGGTTTCTGGGAGAAGTTTTACTTCAAACCTGGCAACCTCGGTTATCCGACTTTCGAAACTGCATTCGCCCGCATTGGTGTCTACATATGCTATGACCGGCACTTCCCTGAAGGTGCACGTGCGCTCGGGTTGAATGGTGCGGAGATTGTATTTAATCCTTCAGCAACTGTTGCAGGTCTCTCAGAATATTTGTGGCGGTTGGAGCAGCCAGCGCACGCTGTTGCAAACGGTTATTTTATTGGTGCCATAAACCGTGTCGGTCATGAACAACCATGGAATATTGGTGAGTTCTACGGACAAAGCTACTTCTGCGATCCGCGTGGACAGTTTATCGCTGAAGCACCGCGTGATAAGGACGCACTGGTTGTCGCCGATCTTGATTTGGACGAGATTCGGGAAGTGCGAAACACGTGGCAGTTCTTCCGCGATAGAAGACCGGATACATATGGAGCGTTGGTTGCTGACTGAAGCGATTGCTGATTGCTCGTTGTCGATTGCCGATTTGCACCCTCGACAGAGTTCTTTAGTAATCAGCGACAGAACAATGGCCGATTAGTCGGCAATCGACAATCAGCAATCAGCAATCACCTAAGGAGTTTCATCAATGGATCTCTCAATCACAGTTAACGGCATCAAATTCCCCAATCCCTTTCTCCTTGGATCAGGTCCGCCGGGAACGAATGCGAGAGTCCTCGCCAAATCATTCGACGCTGGATGGGGCGGCGCCGTCGCTAAAACCGTAAGCCTCGAATCGGCCAAAGTTGTCAACGTTGTACCCCGCTACGGCAAACTCCGTTCGAGAACAACTGGCGAAGTCATCGGGTTCGAAAATATCGAATTGATCTCAGACCGACCGATCGAAGTTTGGCTCGACGAGTTTCGACAAGTCAAAAAAGAGTATCCAAACAACGTTCTCATCGCTTCGATCATGGAAGAGTACGAGAAGAGTCGTTGGCAGGAACTCACCAAGATGGTCCAGGAGACTGGTGTCGACGCTTTCGAGCTCAATTTCTCATGCCCTCATGGAATGACCGAACGCAAGATGGGTTCAGAGATGGGCGAACATCCAGACCTGACCGAGGAAGTCACGAGTTGGGTAACCGAGGTCGCAAAGATTCCAGTCTGGGCCAAGATGACTCCCAACATCACAAATATCCGTGAGCCCGCACTTGCCGCAGTCAACGGAGGTGCAGTTGGTATCTCCGCAATTAACACAATTCTGTCGGTCATTGGAGTTGACTTGGAGACGTTGAGACCAATGCCAACTGTCGAGGGACATGCAGTGCCAGGAGGTTATTCAGCACAGGCAGTGCGACCGATAGCATTGCGCATGGTCAGTCAACTCGCTCTTGGTGTGCCGGAAGGGGTTTCGATAAGCGGAATCGGCGGCATAGAGACTTCCCACGACGCTCTTGAGTTCTTGCTGCTCGGCGCTTCTACTGTTCAGATCTGCACAGGTGTCATGTTGCAGGGCGTCAAGATGGTCGACGAACTCAAGGAAGGGGTTGAGAAATTCATTGTTGACAAGGGCTTTAACTCGATCGAAGAGATCGTGGGCAAGAGCCTGGGCTACTTCTCAACGCACATGGATCTGGTACAGAAAATGAAAGCGGCGAAGCGAATGAAAGCAGGCGAGGCAAGCCGCGACAACGAGTGGGCACAGAAAGATATTACTGAGAAGACAACTGAACTTACCTCCAACTGATTTCTACTTAGGAAGGAAACCTATTTACGCCGAAGGCGTAACACCGCCAGATTTTCTTCCACATCATTCAAACTCGGCAACTACTGGAGCGTGATCGGACGGCTTTTCCCACTTGCGCGGTTCGATATCGATCCAGGTGTTCTTATTTCTTGCAGCCAATGGTCCGCTGACCCAAATATGATCAATTCGCAGGCCAAGGTTACGACGGAAGGCGCCAGCCCGATAGTCCCACCACGAATAATTTCCGGTCGCTTCATTGTGCAGACGAAAAGCATCGGTAAATCCCCAATCCTTGACGTGTTGCAACGCTTCCCTTTCCCTGTCGCTAAACAGAATTCGACCTTGCCACAAACGGGGATCGTAAACATCTCGTTCGTCAGGCGCTACGTTGAAATCCCCGCAGAGAAGAACCGGCGTGGAAGTGTCGTACTGAGCGTCGAAAAATTCACGAAGACGTCTTAACCAGTCGAGTTTGAACGCGTACTTTTCTGATCCGACCATCTGACCATTTGGTACATAGACATTAACGACGTTGACGTCACGAACATTAGTCGCAATCAAACGTGACTGTGCTGATTCATCATCATCAGGATAACCACGTCGCCTGGTATCGCAGACATCGCGCGTCAGAATTGCCACGCCGTTGTAGGACTGTTGACCGAATAACTGGCACTGGTAACCACGTTCCTGAAAAGGCTCACTGGGAAATTTGTCATCAGTGCATTTCGTTTCCTGCATGCAGAGTACATCCGGTTTGATTGCGTCCAGCCAACGCACGACGTTAGGGAGCCTGGCAAGGATTGAGTTGACGTTCCACGTAGCGATGAGCATGTGAAAATGGGAATCGGGGATTGGGGTTTGCGCTTTGTTCTTTGTGCTTTGTGCTTTGTACGTTGGACTTTGTTCTTTTGCTTTGGCTTGGACTTGCGACTTTGGACCTAGTGCAAATGGCAAATGATAAATGATGAATCTCTTTCAGGCTTCGCAATGTCCCACCCGGCAGAAACACTCCCTCTAAACACTCAACATCAACCCACCGATGAGTGCTCCTCGTCGCGAAATATCATCAGTTTCGATATGTTCATGGCTCGCGTGTGCGCCATCGCCCTGAATTCCCATGCCATCAAGCACAGGAATTCCCATCGCCGCTAGAAAGTTTCCGTCGGATGCACCCCCGACTTGTGCTTCGCCAAGTTCAAAATCAAAAGCTGCGGCAACACTCCTGGCTGTCTCAAACAATTCCAGCACAGCATTGGTTCTCTCAAGCGGAGGGCGATTGATTCCTCCCGAAACAAATACCTTTGTGCGATCGTCGATGGGTTCAAGACTACCTAAAAACTTTTCGAGTTCGTGCGATTCTGCTTCAGTTGAAAAACGAACATCGATCTCGCCCTCAGCGTGGGCGGCAACCACGTTTGATCTTGTGCCTCCCTGAATTACGCCGACGTTCAAAGTAATTCCTGAACCAGAGCGGTTGAGTGCATACAGTCTTTCGGTTTGTCGCGCTAGTTCAAGTATGGCACTCGCACCCTTGTCGGGATCGAGCCCCGCATGAGCGGCGACGCCTTGCACTTTGATCGTGAACATACCGGTTCCCTTGCGACCGGTCTTAACACGACCGCCTGGTGCAGGTGGCTCCAAAACAAATGCACAGCGCGTTGCTTGGGCACGCGCCGTTTGCTCTAACAGCGGCCAGCCAGAAACACTGCCCACTTCTTCGTCGCAGGTCAGTGCGATAACAACAGCGTGCGGTGGTGCAAGGTTTAATTGTTCAAGTGCACGCAGCGTTTCGATGATGAGCACGCAGTTAGCCTTCATGTCGAAAATGCCTGGACCATACAAACGGGTATGCTCGCGTCGAAAGGGACGTTCCATGATCGACCCACGTGCGTGCACCGTATCGGTGTGACCAACGATCAGGATTTGATTTGTTCGCTCTTTTGACTGAAAGCTCTTTATAACCAGGTGCTGTCCGAACTGCGGCACGTCAATTCTCTCAAGCGAACTGACGCAACTTAGTTCGCTTGCTGCTGACGTTAGTAGGTCGACTACATCTCGACTTCCCTGCTCATCTCCCGATGGAGATTCGGCCTCAACGAGTCTCTGCACGAAAGTTTCGATTTCAGCTTGTCTATTTCGCAGACACTCTCGTATCTGGCGTACTTGTTCTGGGGAAATTCTGTTTTGAATCATGAATGGATGGTCTTTTATTTGGAATGCACAAGTTCCTTGCGAACTGTCAACGATTCGATGCGAGACAAGTTAATGTCGAATCCTATTCCTGGTTTTTCCGGAGCAATGATCGTTCCGCGGTCGCTGACAATAACGGGTGGCTCAATGATGTCCTGCGACCAGTAGCGTAAGCTCGCAGACACATCTCCTGGCAATGTGAATCCTGCTAGTGTTGACATCGCGATGTTGTGTGCGCGACCTATCCCCGATTCCAACATCCCACCGCACCAAACAGGAATCTCATTTTCTCGTGTAACTTGTTCGACGCGCTTCGCTTCCGAATGTCCGCCGACGCGTCCCAACTTAACGTTGATGATGCGGCATGACCCCAATTCAATGGCATGCAAAGCGTCTTCGGCAGAACGTATAGATTCATCGAGACAAATGGGTGTTCGAATCTCACGCTGCAACTTTGCGTGATCGAAAATGTCGTCATGTGATAAGGGTTGTTCGAGCATCATCAGATCAAAATCATCGAGCTGCTTGAACAACGGAATATCTCGCAGCGTATAGGCCGAATTTGCATCACCCATCAGTCGAATCTTTGGAAACTCCGCGCGCACACGTTCAATGATCCTAAGATCCCAACCTGGTTTTATCTTTATCTTGATTCGCTGGTAACCAGCGTCAATTTCCTTTCTGATCTTCTCGAGAAGCATTTCTGGTGTTTCCTGAATGCCGATAGAAACGCCACTCGCAACCTCACGACGACTGCCGCCAAGATGTTTCCACAATGGAACGCTCATGCGCTTCGCTTCAAGGTCCCAACACGCATTGTCGATAGCAGCCTTCGACATGCGATGGCCACGCACGGGCCTCATTAACGAAAACACTTGGGCCGCGTTCTCTACGTTTTGACCAACTACCATGGGAGCAAGGAACTCATGAAGCGTCGACCAACAACTGTCGGTCCATTCGTCGCTATAAAATGGGCCCTCGCCCGCAGTGCATTCGCCCCACCCTTCAGCTCCGTCATTATCAAACACGCGAGCAAGAATGATGCGACGTTCAGTGGTGCGTCCAAAGCTTGTTTCGAAGAAGTGAATTAACGGTAGGCGGATTTCGCGCAGTTCGATCGATTTGATGATCAAGTTTTAAGGGATCCCTTCGTACTGGCATTATGCCGAACCAAGTTGAACTTGTCAGCACGTGGGAAGTGATGTTGTTAATTTCAAATTAAAGTTTAGCCAACAGTGCGTTAAATGACGTGTTCCCATCTTGACCTGATTTTTTAGAATTGGTAAAAGGCTGCCACACATTTACCTACCGGCCAAGAAATCTTCACTCCGGTATTCCTCTCAAAAAACGTGCGGAAGTTTTTTCATATTTGAATGTCGAGAGGAATATTCATGCCTACTAGCCAGCCGCTTCTTACATCGCGACGACGTCTGTTCTTCGGAAGAGGAGAATTGAAATCTAGATTTGCGTCTAAGTCTATGTCCAAATCCCGTTCGCGATCGCGGCTTGCAGTTCTGACAGCAACCGTCGTTTTCGGCTCTGTTGCAATAGGCCTAGTCATCCTGCCTACACGCGCCGTTCAGGCAGTGAGTGACTTGCTTGCAGGCTGGAGTTTCGACGCGGTAACAACAACGAATTCCGGTCAGACGCCAGTTATCAGCGCTGGTTCTGCCACCGCCGATTCCGGCGTTTTGTCCGCGGGTTCTTCTTTTACTGGATTCCACACAACCTCAACCACCACTTGGAGCAATCCTGTAGGGAATGGTTCTGCAAAATCAGTTTCTTCCAACAATTGGAGCGTGGGAGATTACTATCAATTCTCATTCAGCACGTCCGGTTATAGCGCAATCAGCATAACCTGGGATCAAACAGGCAGTAGCACGGGACCTCGGGACTTCAAAGTCCAATACAGTACGAACGGCTCCGGCTTTACCGATGCTACAGGCACAAACAGCACCTATGCTCTTACGGCTCAAACCTGGTCCAGCAGCGGTAGCCCACAGAGCGCATCAAGAAGAACACTTGATCTCAGTGCCGTTACCGCATTACAGAACCAACCCACCATTTACATTAGGCTCGTTGATAATTCCGTCACCTCCATTGGTGGAGGAACTGTTGCATCTACGGGTACTGGTAGGGTCGACAACTTTACAGTAAGCGGTACAGCAACGTCGTCGACGCCCACACCGACACCTACACCAACGCCAACTCCAACTCCAACTCCGACTCCCACTCCAACACCAACACCAGCGCCACCAAATGACGTGGTTATCAGTCAAGTGTATGGCGGAGGCGGCAATACTGGCGCGACGCTGAAGAATGATTACATCGAACTCATCAATCACAGTAGTGCGCCAGTTAACTTGAGTGGTTGGTCAGTCCAGGCGTTTGTCAGCAGCTCCTGGCAGATCACTCCGCTGACAAACTTCACCCTCCAACCCGGCCAATATTATCTAGTGCAAGAGTCGCAGGGCGCTGGTGGTACAGACAACTTGCCAACACCGGACGCGATTGGATCGATAGCGATACCCCGCGATGTCGCTACGGTCGCGCTAGTCAATAACACTACTGCACTAACTGGGAACTGCCCCAACGCTGGTGCAGCTGGAATTGTTGATTTAGTCGGCTACGGCTCGAGTTGCTTTGAAGGGTCCGGCGCAGCTCCGACATTATCAAACACAACGGCCGCACTTCGACGAAACAATGGCTGTTTCGACACCAATGACAACGCAGCAGATTTTCAGTCTGGTGCGCCCAATCCGCGCAACAGCTCATCACCAACGCACGACTGTACAGGCTTGACCGCGTATGGTTCAGCCAACCCCAGCACGGTGGTTCAAGGAAATTCAACCAGTCTGACGGTGTTTGTGGCACCAGCGCAAAATCCAACAAGCACCGGTATCACTGTAACTGCTGACCTCTCGCTCATAGGTGGATCATCTACTCAGTCTTTTGGCGGCTCGGGAACACTTTTCACTTTTAATGCGAGCGTGCCGGCGAACAATCCACCAGGAATGGAGTCTCTACCGGTGACAGTGGCAGACGGACAAGGCCGCACTGCTAACACCAGTATTTTATTGAGTGTGCTTCCAATAATTCCTGACCACATAACGATCAGTCAGGTTTATGGCGGCGGGGGAAATACCAATGCGCCTCTCAACACAGATTATGTTGAGCTTTACAATCCAACCCCCAACCCAATCATGATAACGGGCTGGTCGCTGCAGTATGCTTCAGCTACTGGTACATCTTGGTCCAACAAACAGCCACTCGGTGGTGTCATTGCGCCCGGCAATTATTATCTCGTGGCTCTTGCATCAGGAACGAATGGTTCCCCGTTGCCCGTTACTCCAAACATCTCAGGCGAAATAAACATGTCGGCTACCACCGGCAAGATTGCGCTCGTGAGCAACTCCCAGACTCTGACAGGTGATTGCCCTCTGGGAGATCCCAACATTGTCGACTTTGTGGGATATGGAACCGGCGCGACTTGCCATGAGGGTAGTGCCAACACTCCGGCTCCCAGTAATACAACCGCAATCTTCCGAAAGAACAACGGGGGAACGGACACCGATCAAAACGGTGCAGACTTCCTCGCAGGCGCGCCAAATCCGAGACGTACGGAACCCGTGATCGAATTGGGCCCGTGGGTCGCCGGCACCGATCCGACTACTGACGACAACACCATTCCTTATGATGCCAGCATCACCGTCAACTTTAGTGAGCCGGTTGATGTCGATCCAGGTTGGTACAACATCAACTGCGTAAACAGCGGATCGCACAATAGCGCGACCTTCGCGCACACAAGCGATTTCAAAACCTACGCAATTACACCAAACACAAGTTTCCAATTTGGTGAACAGTGCACCGTCACCATTTTCAAAACGACAGTCCATGATCAGGATCTCGATGACAGTGGACCAGACACCGACACCCTGTTTGCTGACTACACTTGGTCATTTACAGTGGTCGGAGCGGGCCAACCAGCCCCTTATCCACCCTCTGTGCATTTGACAATGGGCAATCCCTCTAACGCAGTTGCGGATATCAACCAGCCACTTAATTACCTGATGATGAAACCCACGTACGCGCTTTCTTATAACCGCGACAAGGGGACCCCCAATTGGGTGAGCTGGCACCTGGACAACACCTGGTACGGCACTCTGGCGAGGGTGGATACTTTTAGACCTGACCCTGCGGTGCCTTCTGACTGGTATCGCGTTCAGGCATTCGATTTCTCAGGTACAGGTTTCGATCGCGGCCACATGACACCGAATGCAGATCGAGATAACCAAAATCGAATTCCGATCAACCAGGAAACATACCTAATGTCAAACATGGTTCCGCAATCACCTGACAACAATCAGGGTCCGTGGGCCGCTCTGGAAGGTGATTTGCGAACAATCGCGGATGCCGGGAACGAGCTTTACATCGTTTCCGGTCCGTACGGCGTTGGCGGCGTCGGCAGCGTGAATGGGAACACGGTAAATACGGTTGCGAACGGACACGTCACAGTTCCAGCATCAACCTGGAAAGTCGCTCTGGTGATACCAAAGGCTGACGGTGATGACGTGTCCCGCGTAACCTGTTCGTCACGAACAATCGCTGTTCTTATGCCTAATACTCAGGGAATCAGAAGCAACCCATGGCAAACCTACCTGACAACCGTTGATGCAATTGAACAACTCACCGGTTACGATTTCTTCTCGAATCTACCGCCAGCTGTTCAGGCCTGCGTAGAGGCAGGTACAAACGGGGTGAATCCTCCTGGTACATCTAACCAATCTACTAATACTGTTGAAGACATGGGTGTGACAGTTACACTCCAAGCACTTCGACCTAACGGCAACACA
>PSRF01000009.1 GCA_003175865.1 Blastocatellia bacterium | reverse complement strand
AGTTCACCACTAGAGACGTAAGCACACAGAAACAGAGAGAAGACGACCAGTAATTCATGTCAGCTAAACTCAGTATCGTCACTCCTTCTTTCAATCAAGGAAGATTCATTGAAGAAACGATCCTTTCTGTTCTGAACCAAGGTTACGAACCACTTGAGTACATTGTGATTGATGGCGGCAGCACCGATGAGACTGTCGACATTATCAAACGGTACGAAAACAAGATCTCTTATTGGGTTAGTGAAAAGGATCGTGGTCAAGTCGAAGCGATCAACAAAGGTCTTGCCCGAGCCACCGGTGATTTCTTTGGTTTCATCAACAGCGACGATGTTTACCTGCCAGGCACATTCAACGCCGTGATGGATCATTTCGCGAAGCATCCGGGGTCGCAATGGATTTGCGGCGATACGATCATGTTCGGTGCGGATCATCCCACGGAAGTTATTCATTCAGAAGTACCCAAGTCAGCAGCGCATTGTTTGGCATGGGCTTATACCGCGCCCCAGCCAGGTCATTTTTGGAAGACTGAGATCGTGAGGTCCGGTTTCGACGAACACTGGTCTTACGACTTTGATCACGATATGTACATTCGTCTTTTGCTTGCAGGACATACTTGCGAGTACATCCCTCTGCCGATGGCGGCTTATCGCTTACATCCTGTCAGCAAGACTGTCGCGGAGAATCATCGCCAAATTGAGGAGTTTGATCGCATTGCTGAACATTATGAACCACAGTTGCACGGTGCAGATCAACGTTGGTGTCGCGCGACCCGGTATTTAAGACTTTCGTATGCGGCGAGTGAAGCGGGACGCAAGCGTGACGGCGCACGCTGGTTGATGCGCGCACTAGCAACACACCCGGAAGGATTAAAGAATCGACCGTTTTGGGGATGCTTGAGAAGGTTGTTGGCGAGCGGTGGTGGACTGTAGATTTGGAGATCCATCGGCCGCAAGTCAGAGAACCGTTTACCCAAGGTAGGAATTCGTCGGCGATGTTACTCTTGAACAGATAGCATTAGCGAGTATCAGATGAATTTTTCTGTCGCAATGTGCACTTTCAACGGCGCAGATTTTCTTCCGGCGCAATTGGAGAGTCTCGCCGCACAAACTTTAAAACCAACCGAGTTGATTATATGCGACGACGGGTCCACCGATTCAACACAAAGCATTCTGCGCGAGTTTGCAACACAAGCTCCGTTTCCCGTCTCGATACACACTAATAGTCACACTCTCGGTGTAGTGGAGAATTTTGAGCGTGCAATTGGACTCTGCTCTGGAGAACTAATTGCGCTGTGCGATCAAGACGACGTTTGGGTTCCAAGCAAGCTGCAAAATTTAACCGATGCATTCCGTCAAACATCAGAACCCGGTTTAGTCTTTTCGAATGGAGAAATCGTCGATCAGAACCTTCAGTCGTTAGGCACCACTCTTTGGCAAGTATTCAAATTCGATGAGGAGAAACGGAAATCACTATCGTTCGAAAGGTTTGAATTTTTAGTTCCGGGTTGGACAGTTACCGGGGCAACGCTTGCCTTGCGATCCAGGTATCGAGAACTTTGTCTCCCGATTCCGAGAAACTTGCCTATGATTCATGACGGCTGGATTGCATTAGCCATCGCCGCGGTTGCCCCAGTCGTAGCGATTAATGAAATGCTAATTAAATATCGTTGTCATGAAAAACAGCACACTGGTGTACCAGATTATTCGACTCGTGAGCTGCGGCGATCACTGACCGCTGCGTTGCAATATCAATCGTCGTACGCAGAGCTCGCTCGCATTCTTACTAAGCTACGTGAACGACTCCTGGCCAATCGCACAAAGTTTGATTGCCAGAATGGTTTGCAACGCACGGAACAGTATCTCAAACACTTGGAGGAGAGATCCGTGATGCGGTCGAGAAAATTTGGGCGTATTCCGGCAGTGTTCAGGGAACTCGCGTCGCGGCGCTATCATATGTACAGCAATGGGTTTCGCAGTGCAGCGAAAGATTTACTCTCTTTACGAATGCATTCACCAGAATGAGTTTCTCGAGTAAGAACAGCGAGCGAAGCGACCGATTGACGTTCGCATTCTAACCAGCGTATTGTGCGAGGTCAGTCGATAGATCCCTTTGCCGTTCTAATTCGAGGATCGTTCATTACTCGCAAATTTCGATCAAGCCAATGGTTCGGACAGAGGATCAAATCGAGAGGTTTGCAGGACAGCGATTATTGGCACAGGATCCTCGCTCTGAAAGACCATCACGCCCGTGTCCTGCCTGCTCGTCAACTGATGCATGGGCCGTGGGAATAAAAAACGAGCTTGAGGTTTTCTGCTGCAGGATCTGCCGGTCCCTATACTGCCCTTACACTCCCTGGTATACGAGTGAAAGATACTATGTAGACTATTACACTCATCACGGCCTTGATGAGCCTCCGATTGTAGCCAGGCGGCTGAGTGAGATTACTGCAGGATTCTCACCGTATCGGCAAACAAATCGACTCCTCGATGTCGGGTGTGGGGCGGGTTCGTTACTTCAGGCGGCGCGTGATAACGGCTGGACCGCACTGGGAATAGACGTTTCGGCTTCTTCTGTTGATCACGTTCGCAAATTGGGGTTCGAGGTGCTTCATGGTGAACTGAATACGGTTCAACTGCCCAGCGAACACTTCGATGTGATTACCGCGGCGGAAATCGTCGAACATCTTTTTGATCCTGTGACAGTTGTCACAGAGGTGTATCGGTTACTGCGGCCTGGTGGGCTCTTCTGGATGACCACACCACATTGTCGTGCCCTTGGAGCCCGGGTTCTGGGCCTTGACTGGCGATTGGTATCGCCCCCGGAACATCTTCAGTTGTTTTCTATCGATGGCTTGCGAAGACTGCTAATGCGCGCAGGTTTTCGTAAACTCCAATTACAGACTAGCGGTGGCAACCCACTTGAGTTATGGCAAGGCTTACGCAAAAAGGATAGAGACGTCCAAAAGCCCACTTGGAACTTTACTGCTGTGGCAGCGAGCTATCGTATCAACGAAGCGATGACAAAAAGTAGTGTGCGGCGCGCTTTGAAGAAAGCAGTGAACGGATTCCTCAATGTCAGCAAACTTGGTGATTCCCTGAAAGCCTTCGCAATACGTTGACGTTGACCATGACACTTAATTGCGACGTGGAGCCAACGCATCGGGGGTATACCGCTTACGCACCCGCAAGTTAAACATCCGACATGACGGCGCCCCAAATCTCCATTGTCATCGTCAACTGGAACACAGGAGATCTTTTGCAACGCTGTGTTGAGTCGGTGGCAAAGTCACGTCTCTCATTGCCTTTTGAAATAATCGTTGTCGACAATGCCTCATACGACGATAGCGTTGCTTCCCTTCGCGAAAGCGCCGCGTCATTACTCTCCAACCAGCAGCTCAGAATAATCCAGAACTCTGACAATATTGGTTTTGGACGAGCAAACAATCAGGCGTTTGCCCTTACACGATCGCCGTTTGTGTTCCTGCTAAATCCAGACGCCGCAGTTGAGCCTGACGCGATTCAGACGTTGCTCGAAACTCTGCAAAGTGATGGGCGGATCGCTGCCTCCGGGCCCAAAATTGTCAATCCTGACGGCTCAACCCAGGTAAGTGTTTATTTCGCACCCCCCACTTTCTGGCACACGTTTATGTGGCAGCTGAAACTCTACACGATTCTCCCCAGGAGAATTCGCGGGGAACTGCTTTTAGGGCCTCACTGGGCCCACGATCGCAAGCGCGATGTGCCTATGTTTATTGGTGCGGCACTCCTTGTGCGGCGCGAGGTTATCGATCAAGTCGGAGGTTTCGACGAACAATTCGAAATGTACGCCGAAGACCACGAATGGTGTTGGCGGATGCGGCAAGCGGGCTGGCGCCTCGTATTCAATCCGTCCGCTACCGTGATGCATCATGGTGGAATCAGCTCTGCGAAGCGTTGGTCTCATGACGAGAAGGTACGTGT
Source organism: Blastocatellia bacterium (assembly GCA_003175865.1). Classification (GTDB taxonomy): domain Bacteria; phylum Acidobacteriota; class Blastocatellia; order Pyrinomonadales; family Pyrinomonadaceae; genus PSRF01. The sequence continues at coordinate 6,035 of PSRF01000009.1, read as the reverse complement.
CCGACTCAATGCGGGCTTCAGGTTTGAGCAGCTCGCTCTCTCGCGATCGATGCTGATTGCTAACCAGATCGCAAACTGTGCGGTGGTTTCATTACAAATCAACTATCGTCGGATCCTGGGCAGGGATATTTCACCGTTAAAGTTGGTCCGCGAAGTTTATCGTCAGAACTTACAGCGTTCTCTGAAATGGAAAAACCGCGGCGAACCCGCTTCGGATCCGGCTCGCCGCGGCGCGTCAGCTTGAAAACATTTACGTTTGGTCGAGTGGTAGTTTTCCAGGAGTTTTTTGTGTCCGATAAACTTCAGTTTGTCGGCCGCGTTCGCATTCATGAACCAGGAGTTAACTCCAAAGCCGAAACTTCACCCTGACCCGCCTCCTAACCTGTCAGTAAAATCCAGATCGACTATTACCAACCACGCGACAAGCTAAAGCTTATCGGACATTGTTTTTGTCCAGGAAAATTCGGGCTGATTAATGCGAGTTTCTGTGACCAAAAGCGGGCCGAGCCACCGCACACGGATGTCATTCGACCGTTACTGCAGCAGTTTCCTCGTCTCGAAACTGCTTAGCGTGCAGTGTTGCGTAGAGACCTCCCCTGTTTAGTAATTCTTCATGCGTTCCTTGCTGAACGATCGTGCCCTTTTCAACAACAAAGATGACATCGGCTCGTTGAATCGTACTTAAGCGATGAGCAATTACGATCGAGGTCTTTCCTTCCATCAAACGCATTAGTGCTTCAAAGACAAGTTCTTCAGACGCAGCGTCAAGTCCTGATGTTGGTTCATCGAGAATCAAAATCGGACTGCTGCGGACGATCGCGCGTGCGATTGCGATTCGTTGACGCTGTCCACCGGACAGGGTCATTCCACGCTCTCCTACAACAGTGTCGTAACCTTCCGGTAAGCGCACAATAAATTCGTCAGCGTTAGCAAGTTTCGCAGCTTCGATGATTTCCTTACGCGATGCCTCCGGCCTGCCATAGGCGATGTTCTGCCAGATTGGTGCGCGAAATAGAAGGCTTTCCTGGAGAACAAAACTGATTTGACGACGGAGAGATTTGATTTTGTACTTGCGTATGTCCTTACCATCAACTCGTACTTCACCTGTCGTTGGATCATAAAAACGCGCAAGCAGACTAATAATCGTCGTTTTACCGGCGCCAGTTGGTCCGACGATCGCACCGACTTGACCAGGCTCGAGGTGAAAACTTACATCGTTCAACGTCAATGGACGATCGGGATATCTGAACGTGACATGATTGAATTCTATTTGTCCTTTGAAATTCGGGGCGTGCACCGCTCCCGGTATGTTGCGAATCTCCCTGTCTGTCTCGACGACCTCACGGATCCGTTCATAACCGACCGCCGTTTTTGAAATCGTATCGGTCATTTTTGAGATGTCCTTCATGGGTTTGTACATCTTGCCGAGATACAGAAGGAAGACCAGCAACGAGCCCGAAGTAATTGTGCCAGCCAAAACGAGTCTCACTCCGTACCAAAGTACGAGGCACGTTCCGGCGGCGACGATCACTTCAACGATTGGTGTCAGCTTTGCTTTCAAACTTCGTGCGGCCAATGCGCTCTCAACTGTTTCCAAACTTTGTTGTTCGAACCGTTGTTGCTCATATTCTTCACGTGTGAAGGCTTTAACGACGCGTATGGAACCCAAAACTTCGCTTGCGATGGATGCGATCTCTCCCTCTTTTTTACGAACATCGCGCGAGGCTTTTTTGATTCTCCAGGTGAAGCTGTAGATAACCACGAATAGTACTGGCGCAACTGAAAGCGAGATCAACGTAAACCGCCAGTTCAAATAAAACATCACCCCTAACATGCCGACCAGTGTCAAGACGTTTACGAGTAGACCAAGCAATACCTGAGAGATGAAGTCTTGGACTGTGGATATGTCGTTCGTTATCCGGGTAATGAGATCTCCAGTGCGCTTGTTGTCGTGAAATGAAAGAGATAGTCGTTGAATGTGATGGTAAAGCGTGCGCCGCAGATCGTGCGATACCCATTGGGCCACCGACGTCGTAAGATACTTTTCGAAGTAGGAACTTACTGCGCCGACGAGCGCAATCAACAAGACACTAGCAGCTACGAAGGCGAGTATTGACAATTTATCGTGGCCCGCTACGGAAGAAACGATGTTCGCAAGCCAGGGTTGCATGTGCTTTGAGCCAAGGACGTTGTCAAAGACTACCTTGATTGGCCATGGTTCAAGGAGGTCAGTGATGCTCTCACCGATGACCGCAATGAAGGCTAGCGATAACGGCAGCCAATGAGGTTTTAGCAAGTATCCGATTTGGGTTTTCTTGCGCATAGAAAAGTATTTAACGAGATCTTACAGTAAAACATATCTCCCGGTAGGGGAATTCTTCAATCCCTGGGCTGGAATCGGCGAACCCCCTTCGGCGTGGAATCTTTGAAGTACCCTGCTTGCCTTCGTACTCACTGATAATCTATTTTTCACACTCTACTTACGCATTACCAAAAACCTTTGGAGACATGCATGGCAGAACAAACTAGAGTTTTAGTTACTGGTGCTGGTGGATTCATTGGTCACCACCTTACCAAGTATCTGGTCGACCGCGGGTATTGGGTGCGCGGCGTCGACACTAAAGAACCAGAATATGAACCGACTGCGGCCCACGAATTCAAACTCCTCGATCTAACTGAAGCGAGGAATTGCCACGAAGCGACCAGGAATGTCGATGAGGTTTACGGTCTCGCCGCGAACATGGGCGGGATTGGATTTATCGAAACTAACAAGGCGGTAATTGTCCGCGACAACACGTTCATCAACATGCATACGATCGACGCCGCACGTAACAACGGCGTCAAGCGTTACCTCTACACCTCGAGCGCGTGCATCTATCCGGGTTACAAACAGAAGGAAACTGATGTCACTCCGTTGCGCGAGGAAGATGCTTACCCCGCCGATGCCGAAGACGGTTACGGATGGGAGAAGCTCTACATGGAACGTGTTTGCCGGCATTACACCGAAGACTTCGGACTTGATACTCGCGTGGTGCGGTTCCACAACATCTTTGGACCACTTGGTACGTACGATGGTGGACGCGAGAAATCGCCGGCTGCTATTTGTCGGAAGATCGCGCTTGCGAAGGATGAAGACGAGATTGAAGTCTGGGGCGATGGTGAACAAACACGTTCCTATTGTTATATCGACGATTGCGTGGAAGGCATTTACCGATTGATGCGCAGCGACCACCGTGAGCCAATCAACTTGGGCCAGGATCGAATGATCTCAATCAATGAGCTGGTTGATATGGTGGCGGCGATTGCTGGGAAGAAGATCGGCAAACAATACGATCTGACGAAGCCCCAGGGAGTTCGTGGACGCAACAGCGACAACACACGTTTGCGTGAAGTATTGAAGTGGGAACCGACAATCTCACTCGAAGAGGGTTTGGCGCGGACTTACCACTGGATTGCGGGCGAGCTTGAGAAGAAAGCCGCCACGGCAGGGGCAGTGGTGGTTTCGTAAGTTGTCCAAAGTCCAAAGTCCAAAGTCCAAAGTCCGGAGACCGAAGACCAAGAGTCGCTCAATGAGAATCAAGCCAAGGTCTTATAGAGTTGAACGCGAGTTTGGCCTAATCGTCGGTGGCGTGTTTGTCGTGTTGAGCGCGTGGTGGTTTTATCGTGGAAAGTTCTTGAGCGTTGCTTCGATAACGCTTCCACTCGGCGCGCTTTTGGTTCTGCTGGGGTTTTACTTTCCACGCGCCCTGGTACTCCCGAACAAGGCGTGGACGACGTTAGCCGAGGCGCTGAGTTACGTTTCAACACGCATTATTCTTGCAGTCGTCTACTTCTTAGTATTGACCCCAATTGGATTATTTAAGCGTGCATTTGGCTGGGATCCACTGCATCGACGCGCCAAGCCGTCAGAGTCTTACTGGCGACCTTATGGAGTGAGACAGCAGAACCGTCGACATTATGAAAAGATGTTTTAAATGTCCGCTAAGCTTCAACTTGTCGTTGTTCGCCAGGCATCCTGGCTACAAACAACATGAGATGCTGCAGCTCATCGGACATCGGGAGCGCGAATGTCAAAGTCTCAAGTTGTCGGTGAACTCTGGCAGTTCATGAGAGAAAATAAAAAGTACTGGCTCGCACCGATTGTGATCACTCTCGTACTCGTCGGAGTTCTGCTCGTGCTCGCTAAGAGTTCCGCAATCGCTCCGTTTATCTACACTCTCTTCTAGCCCTGGTGACTTCCGCAAGTTGGTAAGTATTCTTGGAATATCAGCGTTCTATCACGACTCGGCAGCTTGCCTCGTCATCGATGGTGACATCGTGGCCGCCGCTCAGGAAGAGCGTTTTACACGCATCAAGCACGATCACCGCTTTCCGGTCAACGCCGCTCGCTACTGCCTCAAAGAAGCTAATCAGCAAGCCTCACAACTTGACTACGTCGCCTTCTACGACAAGCCACTGCTGAAATTTGATCGTCTGCTTGAAACATATCTCGACTACTCACCCGCAGGTTTTAGTTCGTTCCTGAAGTCAATGCCACTCTGGATGCGCGAAAAACTCTGGATGCCCGATCTCGTCCGGACTGAAATGGCAAAGACCACTGGCGAAGAAGACGAGCGCGCAGCAAAGAAACTAGGCAAGAAATTCGAATGGAAACTACTGTTTGGCGATCACCATGAAAGCCATGCAGCCAGTGCGTTTTATCCATCGCCATTTGAGGAAGCTGCCATTCTGACGATCGATGGAGTAGGCGAGTGGGCCACCAGTTCTATTGGAATTGGCAAACAAAATGAAATCACTCTATTGAAAGAGTTGCGCTATCCCGACAGTCTCGGTTTGTTGTACAGCGCGTTCACTTATTACACAGGGTTCAAGGTAAACAGCGGCGAGTACAAGGTGATGGGTCTCGCACCTTATGGCGAACCAAAGTATGTGGATCTAATCAAAGACAAACTGCTGGAGATACGTGATGATGGCAGCATACGCCTGAATCACGATTACTTCAGTTACTCGCAAGGCTTGCGCATGACCAACAATGCCTTTGCGAAATTGTTTGGAGGCGCACCGCGCAAACCTGAATCGCTTATCACACAGCGTGAGATGGACCTGGCAAGCAGCATTCAGGTGATCACTGAAGAAGTGATGTTGAAGATGGCGAGGTTTGTTCAACAGGAGACCAAGATGAAGTACCTTTGCCTCGCCGGTGGTGTGGCACTGAATTGTGTTGCGAATGGTCGCCTCATTCGAGAGATACCGTTTGATGATGTTTGGATTCAGCCGGCGGCTGGTGACGCTGGTGGTGCCATCGGTGTGGCGCTTGCCGTGTGGCATCGTTATCTTGATAAACCCAGAGAGTCTTCGGAGAAACGAGGCTTGTGGCAGTCAAAAAAGACGGCATCAATAAATAAGAATGGGCTTCCTGTTTTCAGCGACGCAATGCATGGATCATTTTTGGGACCGCGCGATAGTGTCGAGGAGATTGAGAAGTTCTTGTGTTCCCGAAATCTGCCATACCTAAAGTACTCGCGAGAAGAGCTCGCAAATGTGGTTGCAAGACTATTGGCGAGTGGCAAAGTTGTTGGCTTGCATCAAGGTCGGATGGAATTCGGACCTCGGGCGCTTGGCGGACGCAGTATCATTGGGGACGCTCGGTCTGAGCGGATGCAGTCAGTGATGAATCTCAAGATCAAATATCGGGAGAGTTTTCGGCCGTTCGCGCCAAGCGTGTTGCGAGAGCACGCTGCCGATTGGTTCGACCTTGAAACTGATAGTCCGTACATGCTGGTAGTTGCGAATGTCGCGAGCGGCAAGCTTTGCGAAGTCCCTGCGGCACAGCAGGCGCTCTGGGGAATCGACAAACTAAATGTGAAGCGGTCTGAGATTCCTGCGGTGACACACGTAGACAATACGGCGCGGATCCAAACTGTACGACGTGAAACTAATCCGCTCTACTGGGATATCATCGACGCCTTCCGCAAATTGACCGGCTGCCCAGTAATAGTCAACACGAGTTTCAACGTGCGCGGGGAACCGATTGT
>PSRF01000416.1 GCA_003175865.1 Blastocatellia bacterium | reverse complement strand
CAGGCGTTTACGATTCCGAGTGCGACGTAACACTCAATTCTAAGGGCAGTTCTGCGATGCATTATCGATCCCTCTTTACGCTTTGCGGCCGGATGGTCCCGGTCATCCTTCTGACTGGTTTCGTAACATGTAGCGCCACTCAAATACTTGCCCAAGCCAACCGAAGCGAAGAGTCTCCGTTGTGCACCAGAGAGAACGCACTCGATACGATCAAACAGCAGTTAGCACTGAGTAAAACTTTCGATGATTCCATCAGACGTATCACTGTCCTCATTCGCGCCGCTGATCTGTTATGGCCTTACGAACAGACTAAAGCGCGTGCAGTGTTTGCAGAAGCATTTGAATTGGCTACAGAGAATGAAAAATGGAACGCACAGAATGGATCGCGAGTCATAATTCTGAGACTGCGAGTTCCAGATCAGCGATATGTCGTAATTCGAGCGGTCGCTAAGCGCGAGCCCAAATTAGCTAAACAGTTCACTGAACAAATGCTGAAATCGATCCCGGATACGGGTCGTGAATCAGCAAGAGACTCGTTTGAAAGTGTCTTAACATCGGAAAGGTTGCTCGATTCCGCAATCAAACTAATCGCTACGGACGTGAACGCGAGCATGGACCTTGCCGCGGCCAGCTTCAATTATCCTGCGAGTTCAGCTCTAACCCGCTTTCTATATCGACTCTCTGAAATCAATCAGAAAACAGCAGACCACTTCTACGGTCAAGCGCTTGCGGTTTACGGCGACAAACCGATGAAAGAGCTTCTCTACTTGCAAGCATATCCATTCGCCTGGAGTAACACGCTCAACACTCCGATCTTCTCGTTTTATGTGGTTCCACCCAATTTTGTGACTAATCAGACTCTGCAACGGCAGTTTATTCAAGTGCTTCTTCAACGAGCACAACAAGCACTGGAGACACCCCTCGCTGAAAGCGATCGTTATCAAAGTTCGGACGGGTACTTGAGACCCGGACCAGCACATCTTCTCGAGGGATTGATTCGACTCGAACCGCAGGTAAGAGAGTCTTTCCCCGATTTGCTGGCACCGCTGATACAGGCGCGGGAAAAAATTCTGGTATCACTTTCAGTTGAGGATCAGAAGATACTTTTGCAACCCGGACGAGAAGTCTCGACTGCGCCGGAAAAGACCTTTGACGAGCGGATTGAGTTAGCGCAGAAGGAATCGGATATGAACGAGCGCGATGAACTCACGGCAAGCACGGTAATGAGTGACGCGTCTGACAAAGAGAGTTTGGACCATGTGACTGAGATAATTGACAAAATCAACGATTCAAATCTCCGGGCACAGCTAGTCGAGTGGCTCTATTTTCAACGCGCCACAGCTGCAATCAAAAACAAGGAACTCGACGAAGCTGAGAGACTTGTATCACGCGCCGAAGGACCAGAACAGCGTGCTTATCTTCACACAGAGATCGCCAGGGAGTTATTAAAAAGACGCGAGGCACTTCCTCACGCTCGCGAGATCCTTGAAGCAGCAATAGCTGAAGCGAAGAAAGGCGGTACTACAATCTTTGCTGCTCGAGCATTGTTAACAGCCTCTACTCTTTACGCGAAAATCGATCTCAGCCGGTCATTCTCGATTCTGGCTGACGCCGTTAACTGCATTAATCGCCTCGAGGCTCCAGATTTTGTGAGTGATGATCAAGCCGTAGAAAAGGCGGTTACGCGAATAGGTAAGGGTGGTCAGAACAGGGGCCAATACCTTTTCCGGTTTTATATGCCAGGGTTGGATCCGGAGAGTGCGTTTCGTGAGATGGCGAAGATCAATTTCGATAACTCATTGGCTCAAAGCGCGGCTTTGACTGACAAGTTCCAACGCGCACTGTCAACGCTGGCTTTGGAGGACGTCTGTTTGCAGCAGCCCCAACGACCAAACGCGAAGGCAAAGAAAAAAAGTATGTGACGTTTTTCCCTGTGCTTCTCCTGTTCTGTGACTCTGTGGTGAAATCTACTTGTCCACCACAGAGTACACAGGGATACACAGAGAAAACGTTAGTCCGGAATTTCAGCCTCCACCAGTCTCGCGAGTAACGTCAGTGACTCCTGCCATCCGAGATAGCAAGCCTCTGCTGGAATCATACCCGGCACGCCTTCCTGCACGATCTCCAACTCAGTTCCAAAAAATACCTGCTTAAGTTTGATCGTCGTCTGCATCTCGCCAGTCATGTTCGGATCATCAAACTTGTCCGTGTGACGGATCAGTTCGTTTGGCTTTAGCTCGAGGTACTCTCCACCAAAGGAGTGACTCTTACCTGAGGTGAAATTCGTAAACGACATTTTGTAAGTGCCGCCGACTCTTGCGTCGAGATGATGGACCTGGCCTGTGAATCCATTTGGTGGAAGCCACTTGCACATTGCTGCTTCATCGAGGAACGCCCGGTAAACTCGCTCCGGCTTTGCACGTAGTACGCAATGAAGTTTGATCGTATTTGTGTTGTTCGTTGTCATATTCCCCTCCTTGATTAACTGTAGGGGCGGCACTCCGTGGCCGCCCCCGCCCTGTTTGAATTCAAAGCTTTAGCTCGTTTGACCGACGTCCTGACTAACTCGCCCTCTCAGCTGACGAGGGTGGCCAGAGGGCCACCCCTACAACTTTCAACCCCCCGCGATTGCACCAATCACATAAAACGGTTCTGCTCCCGAGGCGATTTCCGGCGGCAACGGATCGTCCGGGGACTTGTGTGTTATGTCCTCACCGCACACAAAGAATCTCAAGAACGGCCGGCGCTCTCTCGAGACGTGCTCGCGGATCGTCCCACGCAGCATTGGATAACGCTTCTCCAGTGCATCGAGGATCGCTTGTCGCGTAACTACGCCCTCGACCTCCAAATTCACTTCCCCGTTGACCCCCGCAAGCGTACGAAGGTGCGCCGGCATTACAACCCGAATCATGTCAATGTCTGGACCTCCACTGAAAGCACTGCCGGAAGATCTCGAACAATCGGCGCCCACGTGTCGCCAGCATCAGCCGACGCGTAGACCTGACCACCAGTCGTTCCGAAGTACACTCCACATGAATCAAGCGAGTCGATAGCCATTGCGTCCCGCAATACATTCACATAACAGTTCTCCTGCGGTAGACCTTTAGTTAGTGCTTCCCATTCGTTGCCACCGCTGCGACTGCGAAAGACGCGCAGTTTCCCTTCAGGCGGATAGTGTTCGCCATCACTCTTAATCGGTACAACATAGATCGTTTCGGGCTCATGGGCATGGACGTCGATCACAAATCCGAAATCGGTCGGCAAGTTCCCGCTTACTTCTGTCCAAGAGTCTCCCGCATCGTCGCTGCGCATCACGTCCCAGTGTTTCTGCATGAACAGCACGTTTGAATTCGACGGATGCTTTGCGACGTGATGAACGCAGTGACCCACTTCTGCCGCCGGATCCGGGATGTACTGGGAATGCAGTCCTTTATTAATAGGCTTCCAAGTCTTACCGCCGTCATCTGTACGAAATGCACCTGCGGCGGAGATAGCGATAAAGATCCTCTTCGGATCTTTCGGATCTAAAATAATCGTGTGCAAACACATACCGCCCGCGCCGGGTTGCCATTGAGCTCCGGTGCCGTGGCCACGTAGTCCTGAGAGCTCATCCCAGGTTTGACCTCCGTTGGTTGACTTGAACAACGCGGCATCTTCAACGCCGGCATAGACCGCTTCTGCGTCGTCGAGTGAAGGTTCGAGATGCCACACTCGTTTGAACTCCCATGGCTTTGGTGTACCGTCATAAAACTGGTGCGTCGTAAGTGGTTTGCCCGTCTCAGGTGAAGTGTCGTAAACGAATTTATTACTCTCGCCTTTAGGCATGCCCTCGGGTGTCGTCGTCGGTTCGCCAGCTGGTGTTCCAGGTTGGAACCAGGTCTTACCGCCGTCATCCGAGCGTTGAATGATCTGGCCGAACCAACCACTGGTTTGCGAAGCGTAAATGCGATTTGGATCAACAGGCGAAGCTTTGATGTGATAGATTTCCCAACCAGCAAAATGAGGGCCACTAACGTCCCACTTTTCACGCTTTCCATCTGACGTCAAAATGAATGCGCCCTTCCGGGTGCCTACGAGTACTCGTACACTGCTCATCTTCTGCTCCTTCCGCGCTGAGTTAACTGGTAAATCAGGTACCTCTAGTCATAGAGTCGAACGAGCAACCGCAAAATCGACATTAATATCGACAAATTACGCAGATTCCATAGATTAAGTTTGCAGAAATAAAGATAAGACTAAATTAGGCTGTTAGATTCTGCGTCATCTGTGGATTATTTCTTTATTGCCATTTGAAAATCTTCAACGCCAAGACAAAGCTAATCAACAACCACGCCAACAATATTGTCACGTTAATCCAGTTCGACCACAGCGATGCCCCTTCATTCATCACCGCGCGCATTAATGTGTTGAGTGCAGTAAGCGGCAACGCCTTAATGAATGGTTGAAAGACTTGCGGAAATCTCTCCGATGAGAAGAACGTTCCCGAGAGCAACCACATCGGAAGCATAATGAAGTTCATCAACCCCGACACGCCCTCAATCGTCTGCGGTCGCGCAGCTACCAACAAGCCAATTCCGGAAAAAGTAAAACCACCCAGCAAGGTGATTAACGAAACGCTCAGCCACGAACCGCGCACAGTGAATCCAAAGACAAGCCACGCGAACACAACAACCGCCGCGACTTCAAATACCAGAAACAGCAAGCGCGAAAGCATGAAAGAAAGCAGGTAATGCGAACGTCGCATGGGCGTCGCGGCAAAGCGTTTTAGGATTTTGCGCGAACGTGCGATCACGATCGTAAATCCGAGTCCCCACATTCCACTGCCCATCAGGTTCATTCCAATCAAACCGGGAACCAGGAAATCTACATATCGAGCACCGGGTTCAGTGACTCGTTCTTCGCCGACACGGACCACGTCACTCCTTCCTTTAGCACGCTGTAAGACGTCGTCAACTAGTAGGCGCGCTGTACGACTCTCCGGCCTTGTTGGATCAAAACGTAAGTCGTAAGTACCAATGGCTGGATCAAGGTTATTGCTGGGAGCGCGGGCGTCTCCGCCCGCTAACTCACCATACGAAGCTCCACTCTTTGTAGAGGAGTCGTTTGGAATTACAACTATCGCCACCTTCCCACTTCGAAGAGCCTTCCTTGCGTCTTCAGGAGTTAGAACGGCTGCAGTGATCTCCGGAGAGTGATCGAGAGTTTGAGCAATCTCGGTAACGCGCGGGTTAGTCGAATCACCTTCGACGGCTACGAGTGTTTTATCAGTCGCTGTGTTGCGAAACGCGATGCCGAGCGCGAAGGTCATCAGTACAGGAAAGATGAAGACCCAGAACACTGCCTCCTTTTCGCGCACAAACTCCTTCATACGCGTCAACGTGAGCTCGACCAAAGGATGTAGCCGCTGTTGATTCACTTGAGGAGGTTCTTCGTCTATTTCTTCTGGTGTTCTCTGTGTAGCAAGTTTTTAAGCTCTTCTTTTTCGCGGGCCTTTTTACGCCAAAGGCGTTCGCGAATTCCAGCCCAGAGTTGGCGCTGAAAGCGACTACCCTGGGAAGAAAATTTGAAACATTACGAACTACACCGAAGGGGTTGGCCAATACCCGCCGACATGCCGCAACCTTTTCGCAGATCCTTCGCCAACACCTTCGGCGTAGCCACTATGTGAAAGCTCTGGTGTTCCCAGGGCTGAGATTTGCCAACGCCTTCGGCGTTTTGTCACCCCTCCCGCAACATTCTTCCAGTCAAACTCACAAACACATCCTCCAACGTGGCCTGATGCGTTGTTAGGGAGACAAGTTCTGACTGTTGGCGTTTGATTTCCGCTAATAGGGCAGG
>PSRF01000283.1 GCA_003175865.1 Blastocatellia bacterium | reverse complement strand
TCACGGGCGGTGGAAACAATGCTCGTCCCTTCGTAGTCTGTGACCCAATGAAGGGCGATTTCGGAACGGATCCAACGGGAACTCCGAAGGCCTTCAACACCGCGTGCTTCATTAAGCCATGGGCAGCGGGACAGATCGGAAACATGCCTCGCAACGCCGTGAGAATGCCGAGTATCTTCAACAACGATCTCGCATTCTTCAAGAACATCAAAATGGGTGAGAAGAAATCGTTCCAGCTACGTTGGGAGATCTACAACCTTTTCAACCACTCGAATTTCCGTGACATAGATGGAGCCATGACCTTCGGGTTGGTTGTCAGTAACCCCGGTGGAACAACAGCATGCTCACTGAGTAACGTTTGTACTGCGAGCTTCCAGCAGACAAACACTCGCTTCGGTGCAGTCACTGCTGCACGCACGCCTCGAGTAATGCAGGCGTCAATCAGGTTTAGCTTCTAATTGCCGCAGGGGGATCTTCGCGGGTCCCCCTGCTTTTCTTTTCTTTGGCAGATGAGAGTTGTTCGGAGTTGGCAAATGTTGATATTGAGAAATCTCGCCGCTGCCCTGTTGCTGATCACCTTATCAGCCGTCGTAGTGTTTGGTCAGGCCAACGGAAAGCTGAGCGGAACAGTTACTGATCCCGACGGCGCCGCAGTTCCAGGAGCGATTGTCAAACTGCAGAATCAATCAACCCAGATCGAATTCGAAACGACTACTAATGAAAACGGTTATTACAACTTTGTAAATCTCAATCCGGCCACATACACGCTACGGGTCGAACAAAAAGGATTCAAGGGCGTACAGACTCCACCGTTTGCAGTCGGTGTTAGTGAAGCCGTCACGCAGAACGTTGCAATGACTGTTGGGCAGGTTTCGGAGACGGTGGAAATCAACGGCGGTACCGAATTGATCCAGCAGTCGTCCTCGGATCTTGGCACAGTGATCAACGAGAAGGTCGTGCAGGACTTGCCGTTGAATGGCAGAAACTTCACTCAGCTCCTCACGCTAACTCCAGGTGTGACCCCGGTATCGACTTCACAAAACAGAAGCGTTGGAGGAGTTGAGGGCAATGTTGGTATACCTGGTTCTGGGTTTTCCGATCCTTCGTTCCATGGTCAGGAGAACCGATCGAAACTCTACTTCTTCGATGGAATCATCAACACGAACGTACGTGGACCGACGTACATCGTTATTCCCAACATCGATCTGATCCAGGAATTCAAAGTTGTCGGCCACGATGCAAGAGCTGAGTACGGCGGCGCCGCTGGCGGTGTCGTAAACATGGTGTCGAAGTCAGGGGGCAAATCTTTTCACGGATCCGCATTTGAGTTTGTTCGTAATGATGCTTTCGATGCCAGAAATTCTTTTGATGTGTGCACCACGGCGCGTTGCAAACCAGGTCAGGGCGTTCCCGACAGTCCTTTACCGTTCAGGCAAAATCAGTTTGGTGCAGTACTGACCGGACCAATCTTCAAGAACAAAACCTTCTTTTCAGTGGGCTATGACGGCTGGCGTTACAGCCAACCGACGCTTGCGCTTGCCTATGTGCCAACGGCTGCCGAGATTAACGGTGACTTTACGAACACTCCGTTCCGCAGACAGATCTACAACCCATATTCAACAAGACAAGTAGGCGCGAACTTTGTCAGAGATCCATTTCGATGTGATGCGTCTGGCAATCCATTACCAGTGAATGCACAGAAACTGCAGGACCAGACGATCGGGGCCCCGTGTTTCAAGATCCCGCAGGCTTTGATCTACGCGCCGATGCAGTCCTTTTTCAAAACCTATTCACCGGCGCCAAACCTCACCGGTGATGCTGCAAACAATTTCGCTCAAATCCGCCCCAGCACCAACGACTCTAATAGCTTTCAGATCAGAGTCGATCACCACTTTAGTGATAACGACACCATCTTCTTCCGCTATACACAACAGAACGTTACCGTCTTCAATCCGATTGGTGACCGCGGTTCGACGGGTGGAAGTGGTAAGGGTCGAAACTATGGTGGTGCGTGGACACATAGCTTTAGTCCAAACCTCCTTTTCGATCTTAGGGCAGGCTACGCCGGACGACCCGGAGTAGATTCAAGCCAGCAAAATCAACACGAGGCTGGTTTGGATCCACTTAAACAAGCAGGCTTTCTTGACGTCGACAAGTACGGTGGTCTCTTGGTTACCCTATCGAACTGGGCCGCCGGAGGTAGCGGGAACTTTGGAATTCGCGGCGCTGCACTTCGCGAAAATCCAAATTGGAGTGTGACGCCCAACTTTACATGGCTTCGTGGAAATCACAATCTTAAATTTGGTGGGTGGTATCTCCAGGCCAAGCGGGTTCAGTTGAATACATTCCAAACCTACGTCTTTAACGACGAACAGACCAGGTTGCCAACAGCAGCTTCTGGAACAAGCGGACTGTCTTTGGCATCCGCGTTACTTGGATTTCCAAATAACTTCAATGCCCAGCTGCCGATTCTTCACGGTGGCCCGGTGCAATTCAAGTATGGCTCATGGGCTTGGTTCGTTCAGGACGAGTGGAGAGCGCGTCGAAACCTCGCCGTCACACTCGGTCTTCGTTACGACTACCTGGACCAGCCCAAGACCACCGATGGTCGACTCTGGAACTCGCTCGATCTCGCAAACCAGAAGTGGATCATTGGCGCCAGCGAAATGCCCCCGCTCTGCAGCGTTTCGAAAGCGGCGCCCTGCATTCCAGATGCTTTTCAAACGGATCCACATTTTGCAAACGTAGTGTTGGCTGGAAAGAAGTTCTTTGCGCCACCACCGATCAAAGACAATTGGGGACCTCGCATCGGTATTGCCTGGACACTCAACTCTAAAATGGTTTTACGTGCTGGCTATGGTTTGTATTGGGATCCACTTCCGGCACGTAGCCAGTATGCGCAGAACGATCTTGAAGCGACCACTTGGCCAGATGCGACAGCGTACTCAGGAACTTCGAATGGCAGCGCCGCGTTTACCAATGGCACTGCTTTCAACATCATTCAATTGCAAGGTCAAGGTTTCGCCACGCCTCTACCGACAACCAATCCGTGGAGCGTTAGTGGGTTCCCGAATACTCCTCTATACAAGGATCCATATTCCCAGCAATGGCATGTCGAGTTGCAACGAGAACTAACACCAGTCTCAATGATCTCAGTGGCCTACGTTGGAAGTAAGAATGGAAGACTACCGTACGCGGGTTTTGCAAATGCAGCTCGTCAGGCTTCGCCAAATGGAACGCCCAACTCTGTCATCGATACACTTCGCTTGATGCCATGGGCCAGCGCAGGTGTGACGTACACGACCAACACCGGTTACGCGAACTACAACGCTCTTGAGACGAAGTTCCAGCGAAGGTTCTCTAAAGGGCTGAGTACGTTGGTTTCATATACATGGAGCAAGTCCATTGACGTAAGCAGCGGTTACTTCAATGTTGAGAACGGACCGGGTGGAGGATCAACGATTCAAAATTATTACGACCCGAGTACTGCTCGAGGCGTTTCATCGTACGACATTCCGCATTTCCTTTCCTGGGCGACTGTGTACGAACTGCCGACTGGTAAAGGAAAACGTTGGTTCAATAGTGGTCCAGCATCGTGGTTCCTGGGGAACTGGCAGACTAACTTCATCATGCAGGCTCGTTCTGGTGCTCCCTACAACCTACAGGTGACGGGTGATCTGGCGAACCTTCGCGGAAGTGCGCTAACAGCGCCGGGCACTTATCTGCGACCAAACTTGATCGCTGATCCGTTTACTGCTGGTCCAGTGTCGGCTAATCCGGATCCGCTCTGTCAGAAAACCATTTCACAGGGCGGTAAGGCGGCGGACCAAGTACACACGATTGCCAGCTGGTTTAATCCGTGTGCGTTTGGCATACCGTCGGGATCATTTGGAAGTCTTGGCCGCAACGTATTTCGGGGCAAGTCTGTTTTCAACACCGACCTGTCGTTGTTCAAGACGTTTCCAATTCGCGAAGATTGGAAACTGGAATTCAGGGTTGAATTCTTTAACGTATTCAACATTCAAAACTGGGACACTCCAGCGAATGCCAATCTGACAGTCAATACGAATGCCACCACGATAGCGACAAACGTTGGTCGTATTTCTGGTCTCGCTGCCGGCACCAATCCGCGCCAGATCCAATTCGGCTTGAGATTCGTGTTCTAGTTCGATAGAGAACCCGGAGCAGTAGCGACGGGTAGTTACCATTCAAAGTGCAAGAGATCTGGGAACGAGTTTGACTGGTAACTACCCGTCGCCACCGCTCCGGGTTCTCTGCTAAGTAAACCTTCCTTAGAAATCAATGAACATTGCTACTGGATATTTCGCGACGAGATTACCGGTCCTGCTACTGTTGTTGGCGTCACCGACTGCGCCTTTAACGACAGCGAGACGAACAACGCAGCTTCGCATATTTCTTCTCGACGCAAGAACTCTTGAAGCAAACAAGCGACGTGTCCTCGCAAACGATCCAGAGCTTACTCCCGCAGTCGCGAAGCTCGAGCGTGACGCGAACAAGGCGTTAAATGCCGGGCCGTTCTCAGTAACCACAAAGTCTGTAACACCACCGAGCGGTGACAAACACGACTACATGAGTCAGGCACCGTACTTCTGGCCCGATCCAAACAAGCCGAACGGTCTCCCATACATTCGACGTGACGGTGAACGCAATCCGGAGATCGAAAAGATCAATAACCACCGCGTCAAGGATCAGATGGAAGATGCTGTCGAGACGCTCGCACTCGCTTATTACTTTAAAGGCGACGAGCGTTACGCGGAGAAGGCGACAGAACTTCTACGTGTCTTCTTTCTCACTCCTGACTCACGGATGAATCCGAATCTGCAGTTTGGGCAGGGGATACCGGGAATCACCGCTGGTCGTGGAATTGGTCTAATCGAGACTCGCGGCCTGACGCGTGTTGTTGACTCAATCGGACTGCTGGTGGGTTCGAAGGCCTGGACCAATTCTGACCAGCGGGGAATGGAGGAGTGGTTCGCGAAATTTTTGCAGTGGATGCTGGAAAGTAAGAATGGCCGAGATGAATCAGCAGCGAAAAACAATCATGGCACTTACTACGATGTGCAGGTTGTTTCTTTCGCCCAGTTCCTTGGCAAACGTGATCTAGCACGAAAGGTGTTGTTGGAAGCGCGAACAAAACGCATTGCGCTGCAGGTTGAACCCGATGGGCGTCAACCGCTCGAACTGGCACGAACCCGGGCATGGGGTTACAGCGTTGGCAATCTCGACGGTTTGATGTTGCTGGCCCGGCTTGGTGAAAACGTCGACGTTGACTTGTGGAATTTCAAGACTGTTGACGGACGAAGTGTTGAACGAGCGCTGGATTTTCTGGTGCCGTTCGCTCTTGGTCAGAAGTGGACCTATCAACAACTCGGCGAGTGGCCGCCGCAGCAGTTGTTTCCACTCATCCGCCGGGCAGCCGGGCATTACAAAGATGCCCAGTTGCAAATTGCGTTGGAGAAACTGCCCGCGTTAGATGTTTCGGATCGCGGCAACTTGCTTTAGTCATAGTCTAGTTAATTTAGTCGAACAACCTTGGCCTCAATGCGGGTTTGCCGTTTCTTTTGCGGAAAGCCTGTGGCTTTCCGAGCAGGCCCTAATCGATTTGAGGCTATGCCTCTCAGGCGCAGCCTGGACTCTATTCTCGAATAACGGTAAGCCAAAGGCTTACCGCAAGGACTGCGGCAAAGCCGCATTAAGCGATGCAATCAATCTTCAACCTATTATTAATCGTCATCATCTCGCCCACTCTATCAATTCAGGCACAGCAACTCTCGCGTGATCAGTGGGGAGCGATGCCGGTCAGCGTCTCTCATAACACTGCCAGCTGGACCATCAAAGGTCGAGTCAACACAGTAACGCTCAACGAATCTGATCTCGCGATCGGGATCCAATCTGGATCCACACTGTGGCAACTGATGCCTTCGCAGGTTGGCGACATGATCGTCAGATCGAAAGGTGAAGACATCACTCTTCGCATTGCGGACGCTAA
>PSRF01000260.1 GCA_003175865.1 Blastocatellia bacterium | reverse complement strand
TCTTTGGTCTTTGTACTTCGTGCTTTGCTCTTTGGACTTTGGACTCTAGCGGATTATTGGATTTCGACCCGCTCACGCGTCCTTAACGATTCCAGAATCGCGAATGTTGTCCGTGTTGTTGCTGCAAGTTCAGCCAAACTAATCGGTGGTGGACCACCGGACAGCAGAGTGGCACATACGGCCCGTACCTGATCACGTTGACCTTTGTCTTGTGCGCGCAAGTTAACTTGCTCTTCGCGACCATTTTTGTACTTTGTTGCCCGAATAAAGTCGTCCAGTACAAACGAGCGGCCCGCCCCGAAAATCTCAATACGCTCCTTGGCCAGGCTCTTATCACCCTCACTTAAATACGCAATGCTGCCATTTGAACCATCCGCAAACCGCAGAGTGACGAGCACCGAATCAGCATCAACAATCTGATCGCTCTTACCACGAACCGCTTCTGCAAACACTGACACCGGCGCCGCATCCGTTAGGAATTGCATAAAATCCACGAAGTGACAAACTTCACCGACGATTCGCCCTCCGCCTTGTTCGGTATCCTGAATCCAATGCTGCTTTGGAATTCGTCCAGCATTGACGCGATACACAATCGAAAGGGGACTCGTACGAGCAGCAAAGAACTCTTTCGCTTGAAGAGCCAAAGGTGAGAACCGTCGATTGAAACCTACCATCAGGAGTCCTGACGAATTCATCGCTACGGTCAATACTTTGGTGAGCTGTCCCTCGCTCACCGCCAGCGGTTTCTCAACAAAGACGTTCTTGCCTTGCTCCAAAGCCTTCGTAGTAAACTCGGCATGCTGGTCGTGTCGCGTGCCAATGACTACGAGATTCACCGATGAGTCGTTAATGACTTCATCAGCACTCGAGACGGCGTACGCAAAACCAAACCGCTTGCCGACGTCGTTCGCGGACAATCCCGATGCTGTAGCAATCGACTGAAAGTTAACGTTCTCAGTTTTGAAATGCGGCAACAACATCGCCGGCACGTAACCGCCGGCACCGATCACACCGACCGTAAGTCCATTCTCTTTCCGTGGAGTTGCGGCGCTTCTCAGGTCGACTCTTCCCGCGACTTCACGATTTGGATCATAGTTGAGCACAACACCGAGATAGGGTTGCTCAGTATCACCAGCGATGAGTTGGTAGGCGCGATCCGCATCATCGATAGGAAACCGATGACTGATCAACTTTTCAACATTCACGCGACGCTGACTGATCAGATCCAGAAAACTCTCGATGTTTCGTTTTTCGGTCCATCTGACATACGGTAGTGGATAGTCGTTTCCACGTTCTTCGTAGTCGGGATCGTAACGACCTGGTCCATACGACATGGAAATCGTCAGTGACAACTCGCGTGAGAAGAACGGCGCTCGGGGAATGTCCATGCCCGTCATGCCAACCACGACAACACGTCCCTTCAAACGCGAAACCGCTGCCGCCAGCTCAACGGGTTGATTGGAATCAGTTGCAGCGGTAATCAAAACTGCGTCGGCGCCATGACCAGTTGTCCACGTCGAAATCTCTTTCGCCACTTCATCGCTGGAGACTGTCGCACGATCGGCACCAAGTTCAAGTGCGAGTTTTACGCGTGCTGCGTCGAGATCCAATCCAAATACTCGACAGCCGTTAGCTTTAAGAAGTTGGACTGTCAGTTGACCGACAAGCCCAAGACCGACGACAACAATCGATTCGCCAAGCGTAGGATTAGCCAAGCGCACACCTTGCAGAGCGATTGCTCCAAGCGTGCCAAATGCACCCTCATCAAAGCTGACGTTCTCTGGTAAATGCACACAGAGATTCTTGGGTACTGATAAGACCTCAGCATGCGACGCGTATCCCACTCCTGCACAAGCAACGCGGTCTCCAATGTGAAACTCTGCGACATCATTAGCGACTTCAATAACAATGCCCGCAGCGCTGTAGCCTAATGCCTGCGAAGCCGCCATCTTCTCGCGCACCGCACCAATCGTGTTTAGCAGTCCCTCACTCTTGACCTTGGCAACTACGGCCTTGACAAGGTCAGGACGCTGGCGTGCTTCCTGGACCAATCCTTTACTGACTAGTTCAACCGAAGCACGCTCCGTGCCTGCACTAATCAACGACGCCACACTACGCACAAGCACACGACCTTTCTGCAGTGCCGGCACAGGCACATCACCAACAAACGGTCGACCGGTCTTACGGTTTTGCAAAACTTGTTTCATTGTTTCGATAAATTACGCTGAAGGCGTATCCTTTAGCGAACAGCCTTTCGCGCTAGTGTTTTTTCGATCAACTCACTTACCAACTCGGCACGTGCGTCCCAGGTTCCACCAGCAACAGCCGCTTGTCGACGCATGATCGCTGCGGGATCCTTATCGGCAAGTGCGTCTTCCACCAATTTGATGAAGTCGTCGCGTGTGCGCGCAATACGTAGCACATCACGCATCGGCTCGTATTCCGGCAAAGGCGAAATGACTACCGGTTTGCCCGTCGCAAGGTATTCTCGCACCTTGATCGCGGAGCCATAACTTGTGAAAGCCTGCTCAGTTTCCCACGGCAGCACACAAACGTCGAATCCAGCCGCATAAGTTGGTAGTTCGGCATAAGGTACCGGCGGCAAAAAATGCGTGTTTGGTAAATCTTCAATCTCCAATCCCCGCGACTTGTTACCGATAAAAACCCACTGCCATTCTGGACGTTCAACCGCTGCTCGCTTAATCAATTCCTGATCTACCAGCCATGGTTCAATCGCTCCAAAGTAACCTAAACGCGGTCGCGGTATCTTCTCGACCTCAGACACTACTGGCAGTTCATCGACGTGACACCAGTGTTCGTACTCCACAGCCTGTTCCAGGAGGTACGAGTGGTCACAACCAATCGTAGCCTCGTCAAACAACTTTCGACCCGAATAGAAAACAATGTCCGCACGTTCAATTGCCTGCTCGTGAAGTTTTTTGATCAGCGACGGATCGGTGGCGTGGTCCATCGTGTTAGCATCGTACTTGTCTGATACCTGATAGACGATTGCCGACTCATCAAACTCACCGATCATCTCAACCGCAGTCGGAATCGCAATCCAAAGAATTGGTTTGGTTAGTCCTCTTGATTTTGCTAAGCGCCTGATCTGGGCACCAAGGGCGTGACGGTTTACTGCGCGTGCAGCTGCACTGTTGAAGAACGGCAAACTCGCAGGTGAAACAACAGTTATTCCTTCAGAGGTCTCACGAGCCAGCTTTGAATAACTTCCAAGCTTGCGTTTGATGCGCGGCAATAGATCTTTATGAGCAAGGTTCGGCAACCCCATAGAAATCGAGTTGACGAAGATCACCTTGTTACCGACAGCAGCAAATTTGCGCATCAAGTGAGCTTTCGAGTGCGGATGGTGGTACCACCAGTCTTCGCCTCCAAAGCAGATTATTGACTTGTCCTGCAGCATTAACGAGCGACTACTTTACACTAAATTCTTTGGAGTGCGGCTGCCTGGCGCCGCTTTGGTATCATCAGTGCTTTCGCAAACCTCAAGTTGCCGCTATAACAAAGCGGCGCCAAGCCGCCGCACTCCAAAGCATGACTGATAATCAGCCGCGAACTTCATTCGACATAAGATTCGTCTGGGCCGTCTGCGCGGCCATCTTCATCATTTATGTACTTTTCCCAACGAAAAACTACTATTACGACGGAATAACTTTCGCGCAAACGATCGAGGATGCGACAAGCCTAAACACTTCACTCATTCATCCAAACCACTTGATTTATGAGTTAGTCGGCTATTTCTTCTATCACCTGCTTCGACTTATTAATACAAACATCCGTGCCGTAACGGCCCTTCAAATACTAAACAGTATTCTTGCTGCTTGTGCAGTCTACTTCTTCATTCGAATATCACTTCGTTCATTTGGTCGTCTATACATCGGCCTGTGTCTCGGCTTGTTTCTCGCGTTCTCCTCCACGTGGTGGAAGTTTGCAACAGATGCGGACGCTTACATTCCAAGCGTTCTCTTCCTGCTGATCAGTTTTTATCTGATTCTACCCGGCAGGGAACTGCGACCGTTTCTCGTTGCCGTGATGTTCTCCATCGCCATGTGTTTTCACGAACTGGCGATCATGTTTGGACCAGTCGCAGTGCTCGGCTTGTATTTTCAAACGCAGGAGCGAACACGCGGTGAGCAGTTATCAGTGTTGTGCAGGTTTGCATTACTTGGATTGGCATTAACACTGGGTGCCTACTTTCTCGGGTTCCACAAAGCCACGGGCAGTTTTGATCTTTTGCGTTTCGCACGATGGCTTACGTCGTTCTCGCCTGACGCCGATGTGTCTTTCAACCTGGCCCAGGCAGCGAAGTACACAGCACGTGGAAACATACGACTGCTATTTGGCGGTCGGCTAACTCTGCTAAAGGGCCTGATGAATCCGTTCGTGTGGTTCGTCGTCTTCTTGCTTGCGCTGACAGTGATCGGTCTGATTGTTCAACTTGTCAGGACACGTGGAACTTTGACAGCTGCAAGAATTCGAGCGCTACGTGCAAATGCCGCTCAGTGGCAATTGTTTTTGCTTTGTGTTACCTGGGCCATCTCGTTCCTGGTTTTCCTCTTCTTCTGGCTTCCTCAAAACACGTTCTATCGCCTGTTCTACCTTCCTGCTTTGCTGTTGCTTGTTGGTCTTGTGGTGAAAGCGCTAGGTGGAGAGCCGCACTATCGTCTTGCCTTGTTTACAGCAACTCTGTCTCTGTCCAATTTTCTGTTTCTAACTTTACCCTATTCATATGAAGTCAGTTTTCCGCCGCTCGCTTTCTCACGTGAAATGAGCAAAGTCTGGCCTGCGGGAGCGATCGTCTACTACGGCACAGTGAACTCGGATGAGAGCTTGTTCAGATACTTCAATCCGCATACGACTTGGAAATTGATGAAAGCTGACCAACTTGATGCAGTTGAGAGGGACATGGCATCAAATCCAGATGTGTGGATGGATGCGACGGGGATTGAACAACTAACCGCAACACCGAAAGGAGCTGAATGGCTTGCACAACACCATGAAGAGGAGCACGAACTTAAGAATCCTCTATTCAACCTCCGCTTCGTTCACCTGAGGCCATGAAAAAGACAAGTACAAGTCGCTTCCTAGGCAAACTGACTTAATTCCACCCCTAACTGTGTGTTGCGTGCTTTGAAACTGTTAACGCAAGAGTGTCGATCACTTTGCAGAGACCCAACGCAGCGAAGATTGCAATGACACAATGCAATGAAAGCACATAACGTATCTCAGTGTGCGCAGCGGTCCCAGGGACGAGGTAGTAAATGGCAATCGTAAGTAGCAGCAGACTTCCTATCCAGTTACGAGATATCGCCAGCCAACAACCAACCACTGCAAGCGGCAACAAGGCATAACGAGTCACGCTTTGAATCATGCCCAGCAAATTTACAAGCAAGGCGAGTATTCCGCTCTGTTGAGTTGTTGGTAAGCATTTCTTACTGGTGACATTGATACCCGCAGTGCCGTAATACGGTGAGGGATCACCTGCAACTTTCAGCATTCCCCACATGCGTCGCAGCATTACACCTGAATACCAGAACGGATGGTGCGCAATAAAATGCAGTGACTCACGCGTTCGCGCACGTTCCCGTTTAATCCCATCAGGCCACATTGCTTCAATCGGAGAATCGGGACTCAGCCCCATCTGAACGCGCTCTCTTTCAATCATTAAATGATCTCCATACAAGAATCCATTACTTCTCCCCAAATCTGTCTCGCCGAGACCCTCCCAAAGATTTATTCCGATCGTTCCACCAAGCGGAGTGAAATCAGGAAATGAAACGTAGTTGCGAATAACAATAGGAGAGATGACAAGAACTGTTCCCAGCACAACCAGTCCACCCATCTGGATTCGTTTAAGCGACTTCTGATCGTCGAAAATAATGATTGCTGTTGCTAAAAAACCTGACAACAAGAGTGGGTTTACTCGTAACCAGCATGCTCCACCGAAAATTGCCCCAGCCGCGAAAGCGAGCCATCCGTTGTGCTTCTTGACGCCTATCAAAAGGACCCATAAGCCGCCAAGGACAAACCAGTTCGTTGGAGCATCGGCGGATGGGGAAACGCCAACAATCGCAATTAGTGGGGAGAACGCAACGAGAAATGCGGTCACGA
>PSRF01000208.1 GCA_003175865.1 Blastocatellia bacterium | reverse complement strand
GACAGACCGACGCACTCGGCACTGCTCTGACCGACGCTGAACTCGCTCTGACCACCAACGTCCTCGGCAACTAACTTTTCGCATCACTTCCACTCGTGGGGTGGAGTGCAAAACTCCACCCCATTTCTTTAAGACGAACAACGCTCACGTACTCTTTTCATTTGAGTCTTACTTCAAACGCTACTGCAACACGCACTGAACAATTAACGAATTGAGGTTACGAAACATGGCAAGCACAAGAGTTCAAGAAGGATTCTCACTAATTGAGCTGCTGATTGTGGTTGCGCTAATCGGAATTATCTCCGCTATTGCCATACCAAATCTTCTTGCGTCAAGACGCGCTGCTAATGAGGGATCTGCTC
Source organism: Blastocatellia bacterium (assembly GCA_003175865.1). Classification (GTDB taxonomy): domain Bacteria; phylum Acidobacteriota; class Blastocatellia; order Pyrinomonadales; family Pyrinomonadaceae; genus PSRF01. Next base: position 8,415 of record PSRF01000208.1, on the reverse strand, counting down.
AATCTTCGCTGCGCACAATCACTAGTTGCGAGCAGTTGTACCAGGCATCTACGGGCCTCGGTGACTATACCGATATAGCCGGGTTGCGTGGCGATTTCCTTACAGACTCCGTTCTGGGTTCGGGCAGCAAGAGCGGCTACAACTTCGCGGCTCATCCCAGCGCTACCGGTGTTAGACCGGCTCTGTTTTATGCTACTGCAATTCCCTCGATTACATCGGGTGTCGGACAGACAGGGACACGTCGCTTTGGTGTCACGCAAGTCGGTGTTATCCGAGCCGATTCGACCCTGACGCTTCCGGCAGATGCCACTGAAGTTGAGTCGATGCCACCTTTGGGCAATTAGGTAAACCGTTCGACTGCATCTCCCCCTACGCACTTTCGAAAAAGAAGTTTTTAACTCAAGTCCTATTTACACCTTCGAATCCACGCGCCCATTGGACTCCGCGGCTAGATTCAGCGTTATGGTTCGCTAGTCCAGGCATTCCGATTTAGATTCTCAACTCGCGAACAGGAAGTGCCTTGAGAACCGCTTCAATGGACCGACTCTCACGCCCAAGCTCGCTAATGCGTGGATGGCAAGACGTAACCTGGTCTTCTGTCTTAAATGCAAAACCGTCGCTGGTATTGCTGGTTGGGTCGTTCCTCTGCGTTCTTCCTGTGCTTGTCCGAGGAGTTGCCGACGGCCCGGATCTATCCTCTCATCTCCGATTCGCGCAGGCCTTCTTCGAATCGATCAAACAGGGAAATGCTTACCCTGCGTGGCAACATAACGCTAACTCCGGATTCGGAGATGGTAGCTTTCGCGTTTACTCCCCACTCTTCTATTACGTTCTGATCGCCGTCCGGGCACTAACCAGAGATTGGTTCCTCTCCTTCCGCCTGGTCACGTGGCTGCTGGCGTTTGCTGGAAGTTGGTCCATCTTCTACTGGGTTAGAGGGTGGGGTAGTCGTACTCAAGCGATTTTGGCGGCACTGATCTATTGTTTTGGGCCATTCCGGATGAATGAGCTCTACGGTTCGGCGATGCTTCCAGAATTTGGAGGCGCTGTATGGTTTGCTTTGCTTCTTGGATTTACTGAGCGCCTTGCTACCAATCAAGTACCTCACAATCGTTTGTCACTAGTAAGAGCATTGGTTGCTCTTTGCTCCGCTGGGCTTGTCCTCACTCACATACCTTTAGCAATGATGGCCGTGTTTGTTATTCCAATGTATGCACTATTTCGTCGCGACAGGAACAAAGGATCGAGGAAACTCAGCGACTTGTTTTTACCCGCAATCCTCGGCGGCGCGTTAAGCGCGTTTTACTGGATGGATCTCCTCTACGAATTGCCCCTGGTGAAAGGGACGATGGTCGACTCAGCGCAGCGCTTTGACTTCCGAGCAAACCTGGCTTTTTCAACAAGCTCACAATCACCGTGGTCTTGGTATGTCAATTTCCTTTTTGTAACGACTTTTGCCCTGGTGGTACCGGGGTTGGTTTTGCTTTTTGGTTCCAAACGTTTCGAAATTCAACGACACAGCGCACTCTTGACTGTCTTAGTTGTAGGTCTTTTCACCTTCTTTATGACCACCCCACTTTCGTCGCCGTTATGGGTGTATGTACCCAAACTCTCCGCGATGGAGTTTCCGTGGAGGTGGCTTGCTGCATCATCAATCCTGGCGAGTGGGATCGCCGGGTTCAGTTTCCCAATCTTGTGTTCGCGCGTAGTAGCTGCGAAAGCAGAACACGAAAACATTTCAAATGCGAAAAATCAAAGCGCGCGTCAACTCTACTCGAGAGCGCGCTTGAATCTGCTGTTGAGTAGCGGCGCGTTACTTGTCGCATTTTCCTTTGCGATTAGTTATCCACTTCGAAACGCGATGTTTCTTGATCGTCAAGCTTTTCAGGCAGTGTTGGAATCCAGCAGATCGTCGACCGGACTCGAAGAGTGGTTACCTCGATGGACGACGAGTCGCACGGTCGGTGAGGCACCACAGAAAGAGTCTCGGCTAGTGGCGATATCAGGTCGCAATGTATCAATCGACTCGTGGCTGTCAGAATCAAGGCAGTTTACCGTCGGGGCAGGTAATGCGACAGTCGCGACGCTCCGAACCCTTTATTATCCTTATTGGAAGTTTCAGACAAAAGCTGGTCTTGTGTTGTCAGCCAATCCGGACGACAACGGTATTCTCAAGATCGACGTCCCTCCTGAAGTTCAAACAATTCAGATGAGATTCGTCCGTCCACCTCATCAAATCGTCGGAACTTGCGTGAGTCTGCTTGGCGCTTTGATCTTAAGTTCGATGGTTTTCTTTTCAGTCCTACGAAAAACGACCCCTTCCTGTTCATGAAGGAATTCTCAACTCAATTACCGATTTCCAGGAGCCCGCAAAATGAATAATAAGGTCGCTGCCCCAGCTCTCGATTCACCATGGCCATTCGGAATAGCAACTGACTCAAGTCAGTATTCCCGCCCCCTGCAAAGTCCTAATGCGTTGCGAACGGACGATGAAAGCCATGAACCATGCGAGCTATCGATTGTGATGCCCTGCTTGAATGAGGCTGAGACACTTGAGGTTTGCATTCAAAAAGCACGAGGCTTCCTGGAAACCCACGCTGTTGACGGTGAAGTGCTGATCGCTGACAACGGTTCCACCGATGGCTCTCAGGAAATAGCAAGGCGTGCTGGTGCGCGTGTGGTCGATGTTCCGATGAAGGGTTACGGCAGCGCTCTCTTAGCGGGAATTCGTTCCGCGCGAGGCCGGTTCGTGATTATGGGCGACGCAGATGACTCATATGATTTCGTGAATCTGATGCCCTTTGTAGAGAAACTACGAGAAGGTCATGATCTCGTGATGGGCAATCGCTTTCGCGGAGGAATTATGCCGAATGCCATGCCACCCTTGCATAAGTATCTGGGTAATCCCGTGCTGAGCTTTATCGGAAATCTCCTGTTCAAGAGTCCTTGCAAAGATTTTCATTGTGGCTTGCGTGGATTCAGCAAGGCGGCCGCCATGGAAATAAATCTGAGAACAACGGGGATGGAGTTCGCCAGTGAGATGGTTGTGAAGATGACTCTTCACCGCAAACGCATTGCAGAGGTTCCTACCATTCTGTCGAAGGATGGACGCAGTAGACCTCCCCATTTGCGCAGCTGGAGCGATGGATGGCGACATCTGCGTTTCTTGCTGCTGTACAGTCCTCGCTGGTTGTTTTTCTATCCAGGTTTAACCTTGCTGGTCATGGGCCTCCTAAGTTGGCTCTATCTTCTTCCAGGGCCACAGCTGATCGAAGGAATTCGACTGGATGTTCACACTCTGCTTTATGGCGCGCTTGCAATCACTCTCGGATACCAATCAATCGTCTTCGCGGTGTTTACTAAGGTTTTTGCTGCCAGCGAAGGTTTATTGCCAGTCGATGACCGACTCGATAAAAGACTTTCCCAGGTAAGCCTTGAAAAGGGTCTCGTTTCCGGTGGCATAGTCGTCTTATTGGGATTAGCTGGGACCGTGTTGGCGATGGCAAACTGGGAATCCAGAGGATTTGGTCTGCTTAACCCATCAGAAACGCTGCGTGTAGTCATTCCTTCAGTCACAGCAATCGCGCTCGGATTTGAGACCCTGCTGTCTAGTCTGTTTCTGAGCGTCTTGCAGTTGAAGAGACGTTAATCCGCCCATACGGTCTATTCTCCATGGCCCACACCTCAGCGAAAACTTTGCTGGCCGAAATCAAAATGGTAAGACTCAGGCAGTTTTATCCGTTGCCTGATGCAATTCTTTTCTTGTACCTGCTTTCGCTCAACAGAGAGTACTTCTGGGGCCTCGGAGGCAGCTCGTTGAAGAACGCAGCAGCTTGGTGCCTCTCCACAATGATTGCTGGCGGTGTCACTTATGTTTTTACCAGCGGACGAGGTAATGGCTGGGAGGGCACCGAGTCCGAGCTCCGGGCGGGATGGCACAGCTGGCGGTCGTACGATCCTGGCAACGCGTCATTCCACTTTCCTTATTTAGATGGGCTATGGATAGCGATGGTAGTTGCGCCGGTGATGGTTTTTTTCTTCCTGCGCGCTGCCTTCCCCGCTTTCGAAATGGACCACCTCAACTATCACCTTGTTAACACTGAGCGCGCTCTTCGTGGTTGGCCCATGACTGATGGTGATTTTTTTCCCGGTACTCTATTGGTGAACCCTGCTCCGGACATGGCGTTTGGAGTTCTTAAATACCTCATCGGTTACCGACTGGCGCCAATTCTAAACGTAGCAGTCCTCCTTTGGACGGCCAATTTACTGAACGAGATTATTGCCCCAATCATCTCGCGAAAAGCCGTGCGGTACCTGGCAGTGTTGTTCATCATCGCCACAGACCAGGCATGCTATCTGGTCAATATCTACATGGTCGATTTGCTGTCGCTACCACTTTTAATGGCAGCGACGCTCTTCGTAATCAGACTCAAAGAACAAAAGAGTAAAGAAGTAACTCTAGTGAAGATCAGCTTGCTGCTCGGCATCAGCATCGCATTCAAGTTAACTAATATCTTTTTTGCAGTTCCGATCGCAGCGCTTGGTCTTTTCGAGTTGATCAATCTTTATCGCGACACAGGTTACCTGCCACGAAGAACAACCGTTGCTGCTGTTATCAGTTCAGCGGTATTGCCCTGCGCTTTCTTTTTCATCTACATGCAGCTCAAAACTGGCAATCCATTCTTTCCCTATTTCAATGGAATTTTTAGGTCGCCTCTGATGTCGCCAACGAACTATCACGACACCGAGGTCGGTCCCCAAACATTCCTTACCAGGCTCTTCTGGCCAGTCATCTCGTTTGTATATCCGACAAATCTAAGCGCGATGAACACGGCCATAATCTACAGCGGGCGTTTGAACCTCGGATTCGTCCTCGCCTTCATCCTCCTATTCGTGAAGATCGCACCGACAGCTATTAGGAAGGTCAGCTTCATTCTAGTGTTCGGATGTACATTGTGGTCTTTCGGATCTGGTGATCTAAGGTATGCTCTGATCGGTGAGGTTTTTGGCGGCATCGTCTGCTGTTTTGTATTTAGGTTTCTATACGATCAAGCCTTCGGAATCGCGAACGCGTCTTCGCAACTATTAGTCAGGGCGAGAATTGCCTTTGCCTTAATAATCGGATTTGCTTTGGCTCAATCCGCCTTCGGAATTTGGTTTGGACTAGTCCATTTTGAATGCGCGAATGAGAACCAACTCTGTGATCGTATAATGCAGCCCGTCTTTACGAACGCTTATACCACTCCAACGTTCAAGCGATTAGCAGATCAGAATATGCCTGATCATCTCAACTTCAACCACAATTACGATTACATGAAAGAAGCCAAGTACTTCTTTCGAGACCGCCACGCTCAGGACTTCTTTTCAGACGCTGACAAGGCACAGTTTAAGAATGTAGGTCTCTGGGTAAACTGTATAGATGCGACAAGCGGATATATGACCATGGTGGCGCAAGACGTCCCTATGGTTTCGGTCGCCAAATTCTTGCATCTCTTCGACTACATGAGTGCAGAAGGATCGCGTTTACGCGTACGTGAGCTTGTGAAGAAAGAAGGACAAAAAGGAATCTACACTCTGGTCCAACCACAGAGAAAAGAACAAGCCCAAGCGAACCTGGCAAAGGTCGGGTTGAAGATGGGTGATATAACTAAAGTAAGTATTCCGCTGTACTCACCTAACATTCGTACTAACCTGATGTTGATCCAACTTTCCTTTGACGATGACCGAAACAAAGCCGTCAGTCTTTTAAGATAGGCCATGCATGACGAATTCTACGTCGTTGGCTCTGGGCCAACTGGAGTCGCCGCAGCCAAAGCCCTTCTGGACGCAGGATTGTCGGTAACAATGTTGGATGCAGGCGTTTCTCTTGAGGCTTCACGCCAGGAGTTACTTGATGAAACGCTGAGAGCTCCTGCGCAAAACTGGAACGACAAATCCCTCGCATTGTTCAAAGCAGGCACGAATGCAACTTCTGAGGGAATACCCTTAAAACTCGCGTATGGGTCAGATTTCCCATACCGGAATGCTGATCAATTCGTCTCTTCTACATCGCAGGTCGGTATCGTTCCTTCGCTGGCGCGCGGTGGCTTCAGTAATGTTTGGGGCGCTGCAGTTTTACCTTATCGAGCCAATGATACCGGCGATTGGCCTTTCGCGATTGAAGAGCTTACACCCCATTATCGCGCAATGCTCAACCTCACAGGGCTCGCCGGATCTGAAGATGGATTAAGCAAAGACTTTCCTCTGTTCATCGAGCCTCATCAAAATTTATCAACGGGCTCTCTTGTTGCGAGTCTGCTTAGTGACATGGAACGTTTTCAGAATGAGTTGACCGATCGTGGGATTCGTTTCGGCAAGTCGCGTTTGGCAGTGTCAAAAACCAATCCCAACGGTTTCGCTTGTGCATCATGCAACATGTGTATGTATGGATGTCCGTACGGTCTAATCTACAATTCGAGCGATTCGTTGAAAGCCATGACGGCTAATCCGGCCTTTTCTTATCATCCAAATGTCATCGTCAAGACGTTCCATGAGACAGCCGGCGGCGTAGAAATACGAGCGTACAACTGCCAAAACCGAAAGGACGTAACGTTCCATGCCTCCCGACTCTTCGTCGCTGCTGGCACGTTATCGACTACGAGGTTGGTGCTCGAGAGTATCGGCAAGAACGAGCCAGCAACGCTCAAAGACAGTCAATATTTTCTTTTGCCTCTGCTGCGATTCAGTGCTCCGAGTCATTTTCGTCTGAACGAGTCCGCCCATACGTTGGCACAAGCGTTCATCGAAATACTCGACACTACTTGCAGCGAAAAGAGCATCCATTTGCAGGTATACGGATATAACGAATTGTATCCCCGTGCGATTCGCGAAAAGCTTGGAGCATTTCTTGCCAATCTGTCGCAACCGGCTATCAAAGAATTTTTGAAGCGATTTCTTTTATTGCAAGGCTACCTGCATTCCGACTACTCGCATAAGATCGAAGCACGGTTGCTGCCGCGTACCGAAACGTCACTCACTGGTAAATTGGCGTTAACGGTAAAACAAAATCCGCTTACGAGCATAACGATGGACCGCCTCGTCAAAAAACTGAAATCACTTAAGGGACTTCTGCGCGGTTTCACACTGTCGCCCCTATTAAAGATGGGATCTGTGGGAAGAGGCTTTCATACAGGTGGATCGTTCCCTATGTCGCTGGCGCCACAAGACAATCAAACTGATATTTTAGGAAGACCATATGGATATGATCGTGTTCATCTCGTAGATTCGAGTGTTTTTCCGAGTATTCCGGCAAACACGATCACCTTGACTGCGATGGCCAATGCTCACCGAATTGCAGCGACTGCAGCGGCTCTTTAAGTCACAACTGACTATGTCCCAACAGAACATCAAGATCGCGGTAACTGGTGCAACTGGTTATGTCGGTTCACAGCTTTGTCAGTATTTTAAGGACCGTACCGCCGGCACTATCCAACTGACGAGCAAGCCTCAGAAGGCGGATCCAAAACTTCCAGTCGAAGAATTTTCATTGACCCGTGGCGTTCCACAAGGCACTTTCGCTATGAATAAGGTTGACGTGCTCGTTCACGCTGCTTACGACTTTAGCGCAAGATCACGGAAAGATATCTGGCAGGTAAATGTCGCGGGATCCATCGCCTTGTTCAAGCAAGCGCGCGAAGAAGGTGTGAAACGGATCATATTTATTTCTACTATGAGCGCCTATGAGGGCTGTCGGTCATTGTATGGGAACGCAAAGCTTGAGATCGAAGCCGCTTTATCTGACGGCGACGGTGATTCATGTTTGAGGCCCGGACTGGTTTATAGCACCCCATTGGACCAGTCGCGAGGCATGATTGGATCGATAATAACAAGGATCAAAGATAGTAATCTGGTTCCGCTCTTGGGCGGAGGCAAGCACCAACTCTACCTGACTCATGAGGAAGACCTCGGGCGATTCTGTTATTGGCTGGCTACTCGACCACAACCCACTACACTCCGTGATCAAAAATATTTCACCACTGCAAATCCAAAACCATATTCGTTCCGAAAAATCGTGGAATTGGTCTTGAGCGCTTCTAACCGGACGAATGTAAGACTCATTTCGGTACCGTGGAGGACAGTGTGGCTTGGCCTTAAAGGTTTGGAAACGATGGGAATCAATAACGAGTTTCGTAGCGATAGCGTGCTCAGTCTCGCATATCAACAAGAGCAACCAAACTTTTCAACTGTTCCGGCGACGTTTGTGTTTAGAGATTTCGCTGACGCCATCCATGTCGGTGACAAATCAAGATGATTAGAGCTTCCGAAGTAGAAACTTATTCGTCTGTTTCACTTCCACCGTTGTTGTGGCGGACATCGGCCATAGCACGCAACACTTTTCGCGAAGCTGTGCGGGACCGTGTTCTCTACAACCTCGTA
>PSRF01000070.1 GCA_003175865.1 Blastocatellia bacterium | reverse complement strand
GTCGAAGAGATCTGGGACAGCATCGCGGAGGAAAACGTCTGTTTCGTACTAACGGATGCGCAGAAAAAAGAGCTCGATCGTCGAATCCAGTCTTTCTACGAGAATCCTCACGCTGGCCGAACCTGGGAAGAAGTTAATCGCAATACTGAATTCCAGTAGACTCCGCCTTGACAGATCTGTCTCACTAACTAATTCTTTACGTATGAGTCTTGAATCTATCCAATCTGAGATTTCGCGTCTCAGTTCAACGGAGCGGGCAAGGTTAATCGATCTGCTTTGGGAGAGTCTCGATGAAGAAAGTATTCGAGACATCGAGGTAAAGTGGGCCTCTGAATCAGAAGCACGGATTGATGCCGTTGATCGAGGCGACTTAGAGACGCTCGACGGATCCGCTGTCATTCGGGAACTTCGGTCGTCTCTGAGGAAATGACGCATTACCGATTCACCTCCTCGGCACTCACGGAGTTGAGACAGGCGATTCTGTATTACGAGCAACGTGAGAACGGTCTGGGTACAACGTTTCTCGATGAGATTCAAGCCACGATCAGCAGAATCCTTCAAAACCCTACCGCGTGGCATCAGTTGTCACAACGAACAAGACGCTGTCGAACTCACCGCTTTCCATTTGGTCTCATCTATCAAATTCGCAGAGACGAAATTCTTGTAGTCTCAGTGATGGACTTACGTCGCGATCCCATGAGATGGAAGGATCTGTTGTAGTGAAGCAGTAAATATTTTTCGAGACAACTCCACATGAAATCGTGGTCTTTGCAGTGTTCCACTCAAGGCGTAATCCGCGACAACTGAGATCGCGCCTGAAGTAGCTCAGTTTTTGAAGCGAGCTCAACCCCTATTGCCGTTCAGTTCGCACGACTGTTAATGTTCCGCAACGCAATGTCAAAGATTCCCCCTCATTACCGCACCTGCACTATCTGTGAGGCGATGTGTGGAATCGAGATCTCAGTTGAAGCCGAGCAACGTCTAACCATTCGCGGCGATAAAGACGATCCATTCAGTCAAGGTTATGTCTGCCCGAAAGCCGTTGCCCTACAAGACTTCCACTTCGACAAAGATCGACTTAGACATCCTGTAAAACGAATTCCTTCAGGTTGGCAACAAATTACCTGGGACCAGGCTTTCGACGAGGTCGCAAAACATCTGAAACGCATCCAGGCGAAGTACGGAAGAAACTCGACCGCTACGTATCTCGGCAATCCCAACGTCCACAACTATGGCGCTATGCTCTTTGCGCCCGGCTTTCTCCGCAGCCTCCACACTCGTAACAAGTTCTCTGCTACTTCCGTTGACCAACTGGCCCATCACCTCGCTGCGTACCAGATGTTTGGTCATCAATTGCTCTTGCCCGTTCCTGATCTTGATCGAACAAGTCTGTTTCTGATGCTTGGTGCGAATCCAGCGGTCTCAAACGGCAGCATGATGACTGCACCGGGATTTAGTCATCGATTACAGGCGCTCCGACAGCGTGGTGGCAAAGTTATCCTGATTGATCCTCGTCGAAACGAAACGGCCAAGCTCGCCAATCGTCATCTCTTCATTCGTCCCGGTACAGATGTGTTTCTGCTGTTGGCATTACTTCACGTTCTTTTTGATGAGCAGCTAACGCGTATGGACCAGCTGGCTGGTTTTACCGATGGTGTAGAGACGATGGCGAAACTTGTGGCTGAGTTTTCTCCGGAGCAAGTAGCGCCAGTCGCGGGCATCAATGCTGACGACATCCGTAGTTTGGCGAGGGAGTTCGTGGCCGCGGAATCAGCTGTGTGTTACGGAAGGATTGGGGTAAGCACGCAAGAGTTTGGGGCGGCTTGTCAGTGGTTGATTAATGTTCTGAACATTGTGACTGGGAATTTCGATCGCCAGGGCGGCGCGATGTTTCCACTTCCGGCGTTTGATCCAGTTACAGCGCCGGAGGCATTAGCGCCACGTGGTAGTTATGGGCGTTGGCACAGTCGTGTGCGAAAGTTGCCCGAGTTTGCCGGTGAATTGCCGGTGGTTGCGCTAGCCGAAGAGATTCTCATGCCTGGAGAAGGACAGGTCAAAGCTCTCGTTACTCTTGCGGGTAATCCAGTGTTGTCAACGCCGAATGGTCGTGAGTTAGATCGTGCGCTTGAGAGTCTGGAGTTCATGGTTTCGATTGATCCATACATCAACGAAACAACGAGACACGCACACATCATCCTGCCGCCTACCTCTCCGCTCGAACGTGAACACTACGATCTAGCATTTCATCTGCTGGCCATTCGCAATACGGCAAAGTTTTCACCTGTGTTATTCGAGCGAGATAAAGAGGCGCTACACGACTGGGAGATCCTGCTTGAATTGCAGACCCGAATGGAGGGACGGAGCAATCTTATGCGTACGTTACTGCATAGGTTTTTTGGTCCTGAGCGAATGCTGGATCTAGGTTTGCGATTTGGACCTTACGGTACGAAGTTCAATCCATTTTCAAAAGGGTTGACTTTGAAGAAGGTCAAAGCGTCCGTGCACGGAATCGATCTTGGCCCATTGCGACCCTGCTTGCCTGGACGTTTACGCACAGAAAACAGGCTGGCCCATCTAGCACCCGATTTGTTTGTGAAGGATATTGAACGTGTTAGAGGCAGCCTTGCTGCAAGTGCATTCGGCGGGCGACCAAGGAATGCCGCCCCTACAATTCAATCGAATGGCCATCTTCTACTCATTGGTCGTCGTCAACTCCGCAGTAACAATTCGTGGATGCATAACAGTCAGCGTTTGGTGAAAGGAAATCCAGCGAAGCCTCGCTGCACAATCGTCATGCATCCAGACGATGCCGCTGATCGCGATTTGAGAGAGGGTCAGGAAGCGCAAATCAAATCTCGTGTAGGTACGATCATTCTTCCAGTCGAACTCTCAGATGAAATCATGCGAGGCGTCGTCAGCATTCCACACGGTTGGGGACACGATCGCGAAGGAAATAAATTGACGGTGGCACAACAACATCCCGGCGCCAGCATAAATGATCTGACCGACGAGAAGAGCATCGATGCAATTTGCGGAACCGCAGCTTTCAATGGCACGCCGGTAACTGTCGAGGCTGCGCGCTACACAGATTAAGACACACCCTTAATGGAAGAATTGCACCCCCCAACAACTCTTTCGCACTACCAAATACTATCTAGACTGGGCGCAGGTGGCATGGGCGAGGTTTATCTGGCCCAAGACACCCAACTCGATCGCAAAGTCGCCTTAAAATTCCTGCCCGCCGATGTCGCATCGAAGCGCGATCGAATGGAGCGCTTCGTTCGCGAAGCTAAGTCAGCAGCTGCACTAAATCATCCTAATATCGCGCACATTTATGAAATCGCTGTGAGCGACGACGCGCGCTTCATCGCAATGGAGTTTATCGATGGCGAAACGCTAAGCGAAAAGATTCGTAGCCGAACTCCGCTACCAAAGCTTCTCAAGTACCTCACGCAAGTAGCGGAAGGACTCAACAAAGCACACGCGGCCGGAATCGTTCATCGCGATCTTAAGCCTGACAACATCATGATCACGCGCGACGATTACGCCAAGATTCTCGACTTCGGACTCGCCAAACTTGTCGATGGACACGGAGACACTGCGACGCGGACACAGGCCGAAGTGTCGAATAGTACCGGCAGCGAAGATCAAACGGTTGCGATGTCTCCGCCTCTGCCCGGCTCCGCGTCTCCGCGTCACACTCTCTCAACACCCGGGATGATCATGGGGACAGTTGGTTACATGTCGCCCGAGCAGGCTCAAGCTAAGGTCATCGACAACCGGTCCGACATCTTTTCCTTTGGTTGTGTTCTTTACGAAGCTGCGACTGGTAACGCGCCGTTTGTTGGAGGCTCAAGTTTTGAAATTCTGCACAAAATAATTCATGAGCCTGCGCCTGCCATTTCAGATAGCAATCGTGAAGTCCCAGCCGAATTACAGCGCATCATTCGCAAGTGTCTCGCAAAGGAACGTGACAAGAGATATCAATCGATTGGAGAAACCTCGAACGATCTTGCTGAACTTGTAGAGGCTTTGAAGGCTGGCGCAGTTCGAAAAGAGTCTGGCGAATCCCAACAGCGAGGGCGCGCTGCGGTTGCCCCCTTTCCAACCGCGCAAACCAACAGCGCAGAGTACGTCGCAAGCTTGTTGAGGCAGCCTAAGATTTTCGTCGGCACCGCTGTGCTTTTGATAGTGGGACTCCTGGCAGGTGTCGGTATCTACATGCGCGGAGGCAAGTCGGAAACAACAATCAACTCGATTGCAGTGATGCCGTTTGTCAATGGACCTGGAAATGCGGATGTTGAATATCTTTCTGACGGGATGACTGAGACCCTCATCAGTAGTTTGTCTCAGCTGCCAAATCTGACGGTAAGACCGCGCTCATCGGTGTTTCGTTACAAAGGCAAGGAAACTGATCCGCAGACGATCGGGAAAGAGCTGAATGTGCAAGCAATTCTGAATGGCCGCGTTGAGCAACATGCTCAAGAACTGTCACTCTTCATCGAACTGATCGATGTGACTTTGAACAAGGTCATTTGGAGTCAACAGTATCAACGTCGGCAAGTCGACCTCATTTCATTGCAGAGTGAAATTGCGCGTGACGTCTCGAACCAGCTCAGGGCCAAATTGTCAGGCTCAGATGAAGCGAAGGTTACGAAGAACTACACGGCTAACACGGAAGCTTATCAACTCTACTTGAGGGCACGGTTCTACTGGAACAAACGCACAATCGAATCTCTGAAGCAGGCAGTTGATTATTTCAATCAAGCAATTGAAAAGGATCCGAATTATGCTCTGGCCTTTGCTGGTTTGGCGGAAACATATGTCCTATTCCCCGTCTATACCATTGCATCGCCAAAAGACAGCATGCCGCAGGCAAAAGCCGCCGCATTGCGAGCATTGGAATTAGACAATTCGGTAGCCGAAGCTCATACAGCCCTCGGATATTACTTCATGCATTTTGAGTTCGATCCCGCTGCTGCCGAAAAGGAGTTTCGTCGCGCGATTGAACTCAATCCCAGTTACGCGCGTGCATATCAGTGGCTCGCGTTTGATGTGTTCATGATCACCAAGCGTTTCGATGAAGCTGTTTCGATGAGTAAGCGTGCAGAGGAACTCGATCCGCTCTCAAAAGTGGTTAGTGCTGATGCCGCAAATATTCTCTATTTCGCCAGACGCCATGATGAATCAATAGCGCAAATCAATCGGGCGCTGATGCTGGACTCGAATTTCGCCTATGCTCGTTATATTTTGGGAAACAATTATCTGGTTAAGGGGCAATACACTGAGGCGATCGCGGAGTACCGTAAATCATTGGCTGCGAACGATGATCCTTACGTGAAAGCACTGATGGTCAGGGCACTTGCTAAATCAGGACAACGTAGTGAAGCACTAAGATTGTTCGACGAGCTAAAGTCGGAATCAACAAATCGGTATGTTCCAAACTACAGCTTTGCGGTCGCCTACGCCGCGCTGGGAGACAAGGAGCAGGCGTTGTCGTGGCTTGAGAAAGATGTGGCCGAGCGTTCGGCATTCGCAATTTTCGCCTCAGTCGATCCTAATCTTGATGATTTGCGGAACGAACCTCGATTTCAGGAAATGCTCAAACGGATGAATTTGCAGTGAAGATTT
>PSRF01000023.1 GCA_003175865.1 Blastocatellia bacterium | reverse complement strand
GTTAGAAACTTCGCTGCGGCTTCGCTGTCGTTCATCGCCGGCCCACCGACAAAACTGAAACCGGTGAGCGAAACTATTTGGCTTACGCGATTTTTGATTTTGGATTTTTGATTCTTGATCGTTGGTTCAATAAAAAAGCGCGATACAGCTTCTCTGTTGTCCATTAACGTTGCAAGTGCCGGTATAACACTCATGCCTTCAGCTTCGATCGCGTGAATCAGGGCATCGTAGTGCTTGGTCGTCTTACTAATTACCTGCGGTCGCATGAGGAGTAGACCAATCGTCTCGTCAGTTTCAAGCGAACCGCGATACCACTGTCTATAGGCTGCGAATGATTCAAACAAATTTGGAGAATCGGGATGGTAAATAGCTACCGAGGGCATCTTTTCTGGCTGCGGTATGCGCACTTTGATCGTTTGCAGTTGCTTGTCGCCAGAGTAGTGTTTCAGGGCGTACAACAACATCGACTGGACGTTCGCAGGCGTTGGTTGCAGGAAATAACAGAAGAGGTTGAGATAGTGTTTCGCGTCCGTCAACGCACCGGCAGTGGGAATGAATTTGAGAATCCCTGGAAGACGATCAATTAGCTTCGTGTAATGCGAATGGTTGTTGGCTTTTTTCTGTTCACGATGGCCGCGTGCTTGTCGTCCCATCCACGAACCCGCTGCAGTCAACGTCGTAACCGTCTTGCTCTTGCGTTTATTACTCCGATCTCCTGCTAGCGAAGCAACGTCCAAACTTCCCATGCGAGTTCGCCGCATAAGGTCAGGCATGCAGTTAATAACGACTACGGCCTTGTGAACAGAGCGAAAACGTTCGAGAACGTTAATGAGGCGAGCACCATTCTCAGCTTCGATAACATGAATTACAAAAACGAGGTTCGACTTGCTGAGATCTTGTTCGACGTCTTGCCACTGACTTTCTGTCAAAGGACCACCGAAGTTATAGGCGGCTACACGCAGGTTGAGTTTGTACGCACGATTAATCTCTCGCTCCGCATTTTTCAACGGCGCAAGCAAACTCGATCCAACATACAGAACAGTAATGTTCATATCAACGATCCACTAGCCGTCAGAACTGTATCTAGAATCAGAAAGACCACCGGTTTCATACCGGTGGTAAATTAAGCTGCACCTAGTAGGAAACTGATACCTACTTTGGATACCACCGAGTTTAGCTCGGTGGAGATTCAGTCTTTTTAGTCGAAGCTGCAAAGTCGCGTCCACAGCGAGATTGAAACTCCGACCCACGTAAAGTCTGTGGTATCCACAAAGTTAATACAAGGTCGCCTATTAGTCTGATCTTAAGGATCCACCGGTATGAAACCGGTGGTCTTTTCTGATTCAAATCTCTGATGTACGGTGTGATGGGTCAGGGATAAGTCCATCACCACGCGTTCATGCGTTGCCCTGATCTTCATTCTTATGCTGCGCCTTCCAATTGATCTTCAAGGTTGCGACTAATCTCACGCAATTTTTCCAAGGCACTCTGATCAGCGTCCCAGAACCCACGGCCGTTGGCTTCTAACAAACGTCGAACAAGCGCGTGCGCGGAGTGCGGATTTAGATTGCGGAGACGTTCCAACATCGGCTCGTCTAGCACAAACGTATTCGCCACCTCCGCATAAATCCAATCATCGACAGCATCAGCGGTCGCGCTCCAACCAAATGTGTTGGAAACATGGTTTTCGATCTCTGCAACGCCACGAAATCCATGCTTCAACATTCCTTCGTACCATTTTGGATTCAATGTCTTTGCACGCGTTTCCAATCTGACAGTCTCTTCCAATGAGCGAATCTTCGTATCCCGCGACAAACTGTCTGACAAATAAATCGACGGCTTCAACTGCGCCCGTTTCTCAACTGCCTTTGAAATACCGCCCAGATATTCGAAGTAGTGATCGACGTCGGTCAGCCCGATCTCAAAGGTATCGATGTTTTGATATGTAGCCTCAACCCGCGACAACGCACGATCCATCGCGACTCGAGCTTCGCGCCCTTCGATTGCCCTGCCCTGGGAATCATGACCGTAGGCAAAACACTTGCGGGTTACAAACAAGTCTCCCAGTGTTTCAGACTCCTGCCACTGCGAATCCATAACCATGAAGTTCACATTGGTGCCGTAGTTGCCCGGTGCGTTTGAAAATACTCGAATCGAGGCTTCGTCCAGATCACATCGTTCTCGTTCGATTTGTTCTATCGCATGCTTGCGAACAAAATTCTGCTCGAACGGCTCATCGAGCCTTGCAACCAGTCGAACCGCTCTGTCTAACAACTGAACGGTTGGACTGAAGAGGTCGCGAAAGATGCCTGACACTGTCATCACAACATCAATGCGTGGTCGTCCTAACTCCTCAAGTGAGATAGGCTCGACTCCTGTTGAGCGATTGAGAGCATCACGGACGGGTCGCACACCAAGAAGCCAGAGTGCCTGCGCCACACCCTCACCTTGAGTCTTGATGTTGTCGAGTCCCCAAAGAACAAGTGCCATCGCCTCGGGATAACTTCCGTGCTCATTTCGATATCGATCAAGCAAGAGGTTGGCTACAGTTTCACCACGTGCAAAGGCAACAGTCGACGGTACTGAATAAGGATTGATCGCGTGCGTGTTTCTACCCGTAGGCAGTATCGAGGGATTCTGTACGATGTCCGCGCCTGGTCCAGGCTCAATAAACTCGCCTCTTAACGCTCGGAGCAAAGATTCAACTTCAGAATTCGTTGTCAGTTGTTCGGTGATGCCGCCAAGCATCGTGAATATTGGTTGCGACTGCTCGGGAGCGATATGTGCAATATCATTCAAATATCGAACTGCACTTTCAGTTCCGTTTGAAACGAACTGAGCAATTGTCGTCCTTACAATTTCATCGATACGTTCTTGCGATTCGCCCGGTAATTCTGAAGCGACTAACTCAGGCAATGCTCGAGCGCCAAACTCTGGACGATCGAACGACGCCACCATACGCAACATGTCAGCACGTTGAGTAGTGTCGCCTGCTTCACCGAAAACATGCAGACCTGTCGGAATCAACCGCTGCTCAATCTCCAACAGTTGCTCGTACAGTTCGAGTACGCGAGCGTCGCGTTGTTCAGGTGAATTCATAGGTTCGCCCGCTTAGTCAGGTTGGTCTGCCCCGCGGTATTCAACTCCGGACAAAATCATTCAACTTTCAAATTGGCAGTAAGGAAGGTTCCTTACTGCAGCTATTTGAGGTTGCGTGAGTCACTCATTAATCAAATCGCCAACCCTATTCCCATGCTTCGACAGTGATGGTTTGACAAACTGTGCGTTGAGAAGTTTTGCGAGGCGCATTGTCTCAGCACTCGATTCGAATGCGTGTTGCGTATCAACAACTACGATGCGCGCTTGGCTTTGACGAAATGTAAGAGTCACTCGCTGCAATTCGCTTTCGATCTGGTGCGGTTGACCGTATTCACTCATCCCCACATTTGCATGACCATCGGTGAACAAGAGAACAACGGCTTCGCCTTGATCTTTCTTCAACGACTGCAAAAGGTTCCACGTCGACATCAGTCCCCCTGCCAATGGAGTTCCTCCTCCCATCAACAACGAATCAATGACTCGCCTTGCACGGAGAATGCTGCGAGAAGGTGGTAGGTCTAACTGCGCGTTCTGATCGCGAAAGGAAATAATCGCAACTCGATCACGATTTACATACGACTGTTTCAGTCGATCAGTCATTACTCGCTTTGCCAACGCAATACGTCTGGTCGCCATGCTTCCCGACGTATCAATGACGAAGATAAAGAGCGCACCCTGTTTCGTTGAAAAGAGTTTGTAGCGCAGTGCTTCTGACTCGATTGGCGTCAGCGGCCTTCTGTCGAGATCTCTCAAACTAGCAATCGCGCGCAAGGTCGCCGCAAGAGCAATCTTTGTCGCAAGCTTACGTGAACTAACCGAGCGCGCATGCCGGCCGCGCTTTTGATTCATCACATGGTGCTTTTGCTTTCGACCGATTGCTGGCTTTTGCTCCGGTCTCCGCGGCGTTTGGTCCAACTCGACGCGAAATTCACCGATCTCGGATGGAGAGAGTTTGGGGTTCCCATTTCCTTTTGTTCCGAAGGTTGACTGGCCGTTGGAAGCACTCGATTCTATTTCGTACGATTCGTCGAATTGATTTTCCAACGCTTTCACGATCGTTTGGTCTGAAGGGGTCTCCTCAAATGGATTGCGTCTGAGCCGATGTCGCAGACACATTGCGGCAACTCTTTTCACATCATCTTCATTAACACTTTTTCGTCCTTCCAAAGCCGCAAGAGCTCTAGACGCACGCATGAGTGTCAATTCACCGCGATGGCCGTCAACTTTCAGCTCAATGCACATCTCAACGATATGACTTAACAGAACACGATCGATCTTCACTTTTGAAAACGATCGGCGGGCTTTTTGGATCCGGTTGCGGAGTGTTGCCTGCTCGACCTTATACGACTGACAAAATTCCAGCGCATCTCGATCGAAAGCTTCGCGACGTTCGACAACCTCAACTCGCTGATCACGATCCGTTGGCGTCGTAACTTGCACATGCAACCCAAAGCGATCAAGCAACTGTGGCCGCAGTTCGCCTTCTTCAGGGTTACCGGACCCAACGAGCACGAATTGCGAGGGGTGTTCGACAGAGACGCTCTCGCGCTCAACTCTATTGATGCCTGTCGCGGCAACGTCGAGCAATACGTCAACGAGGTGATCTTCCAGAAGGTTAACTTCGTCAATGTAGAGAAAGCCGCGATTAGCTTGGGCCAACAACCCAGGCTCAAAACTTTTAACTCCCTCGCGCAATGCACGCTCGATCGCAATCGTGCCACAGACACGATCTTCAGTTGCACCCAACGGAAGATCCACTACGGGTATCGACCTGGGTTTGAAAGTGAGTCTTTGATTTAGTTTGACGCGCTCGCGACATTGATAACACAGATTTGCTTCGTTTTTGGGATCGCAGTTGAAGGGACAATCAACTACAGCAGAGATCTCTGGAAGTAGGTCGGCAAGAGCGCGAACAGCAGTCGACTTGCCCGTTCCGCGATGGCCCATAAGCAAAACGCCGCCGATCGATGGATCGACGACGCTGAGTATCAAGGCGAGTTTCATCTCGTCCTGTCCAACAATCGCTGTAAACGGAAAAGCGGCTCGCTGGACAGTTGGAGAGTTTGACTTCTTCTTCTGTTTACGACCGGTAGGCTTCATGTCTTGCGAATTCTTTTAGCCGATAATGGAGCAACTCGGCAAGCAAGAGTTCGACAACAGTGCCCACTTGATCGGATTAACTGAAGATATAGCATTCGATAAAGAAAATGTCCTTGAAGGGGGTAGCAGTTTTCGCCGTTACGAAAAAATGCAAGTTAATCCGATTTTCTGTAGAAAACCTCTTGACCTTGGCTATTCGAGGAATATACTGACTTCCATATTTGGCAGCAGTGGCAGATTGAGCAGGTTTTTTGGACGGCAAGGCCAGTAGCTGAGCGAATAACCCACTGAGCGTCAGCTCCTGCTGCATCCCTTACTCACCCTTTTTTGAGCACTGATAACGTCTGTAACAAGCGTTGCGTTAAATCGACTGTTTAACCAAGGCAACTGGGGCCCGACCTCCCAAGAGTCTCCGAAATCGCGGCAATCAATTAAACCTCTGCGGGTGCTTTGTATTTGTACTCGCGAGCCCCCTCCAAACTCGACCAAGTGAAGGAGAATAAAAATGAGAGTCAAAATACGACCCGCGAGTTGGCGTTCGTCTGAATTCTTACCCTTACTAATCGTTTGCGCCGGACTGGTCTTAGGACTAGCGGCGTCAAACGTATCGAGCCAAACAGCTTCATCAGGAAGCGTTTCAGGTCTGGTGACCGACTCGCAGGGAGCCGCTGTCGCTGGAGCGGAGGTAACACTGCTCGATACGGGGACAAAGAGCGCTCAAACGATTGAGACTAATGAATCAGGTCGGTACACCTTTCCGGTTGTCGCATCTGGAATCTATGACGTCACGGTAACGAAGTCAGGTTTCAAAGTGGCAAAGCTTGCCCAACAGAAGGTCAGTGTGGGCAACGTCTTAACCGTAAACGTCACGCTTGAGGTGGGTTCACTTGCTGAAACCGTGGTCGTCACTGCGACTCCCCTGGGTTCAGAGCTGCAAACTGCCAATGCAACTGTGGGCAACACGATCGATCTAAAGCAGCTTGAGCTCTTGCCAAATCTCGGTCGGGATGCGACCTCATTACTAGGGCTGGCGCCTGGCGTCACGCCGAGAGGAGATATCGCCGGTAGTTACATGGACCAAAACACGTTCACGATAGATGGCGGCAACAATACGGACGATATGGCCGGCAATACGATCGGTTATCTCGTGAACTTCACTGGCCTGGCAGGCTCACAGACAAGCGCGATGGCTTCCGGTGTAGTTGCCACGCCAATTGAAAGTGTCGAAGAATTCAAAGTGAGCACGTTCGGTCAAACGTCCGACTTTAACAATTCAAGCGGCGCACAGGTGCAAATGGTAACGAGGCGAGGTAGCGATCAATGGCATGGTTCAGGATACGGTTATTATTTCGCAACCAATCATGGCGCGGCTAATAACTGGGTGAACAATCACACCGTATTCAATAAGGGATTCCCGCCGATCTCATCACAGTATCCGGCAGGCCGCCCCTGCTCCCCAGGAACGACGTTATCGGATGGCGACAACAACTGTGTGATGCCGTTTACACCAATAATCCCTAACCATCGAAGTCGTTTTGGCTTTAGCCTGGGCGGTCCACTCACTAACTATAAGGTTCTGGGCAACAAGACATACTTCTTCTTCAATTACGAAGGGTTTCGTTTTCCGGGCAGTGGAACATTCGAGAGAGCGTATCCAACAGCCGCGATGCGCGCGGGAGTGATCCAAGTTCCAGACAGCACAGGAAACTACATACCTTACAACCTCAATCCTTATCCGGTTACGGTTGTTGTGGGAAATAGCGCTGTAACTAGTCTCTCTAATTCCGGAACCCGGCTTTGCAATTTGGCAGCGTATGGTTCTGTTTGCGGTGGGGCCGCCGGTGCGGCGTTAGACCCGCGCAACATTGGCATGAGTCCGACGATCAGTCAGCTCTGGACAAAGTTTTTGCCTCTGCCGAACGATCCTGGGCCAAGTGCAGGCGACCAATTTAATACCCAGGGATACCTTTCAACCATTCGTTTGCCACTGACTTCCGACAACTACGTTGGACGAATTGATCACGACTTTGGTTCCAAACACCGGTTCTTTGCTTCGTTTCGTGCTTTCAAGTTGAAAAACATTCCAAACGTTCAGGTGGATGTTGGCGGCGCACTTCCAGATACTACCTTCGGCCAGTATCAGTCTACTGCCGAGAGACCACAGCTGGGCGAACTCTTGGTCGTAGGACTTACGAGCAATCTCGGCTCAAGCGTTACCAATGACTTCCGGTTTAGTTATCTCTACAACTGGTGGCAGTGGGCTACAGCAAATGATCCACCACAGCTACCGGGACTCGGTGGTGCACTAGAGATCGCGCCAGCCGGAACCGCTGCAACTGCTGAAAGCGTTAATGCGTTGATTCCATATAACGTGAATAACCAGAGCACTCGACAGCGCGTTTGGGATGGCCAGGACAAGATGTTGCGAGATGACATTACCTGGGTTAAGGGTAACCATTTGTTCCAGTTCGGTGGGCAATTCCAGAACAACTTCAATTACCACACACGCACGGACAATGGCAGCACCATCAACAATCAGGTTGTCTATCAGATCGCCAGCAACCAGATCTCCTTCACCGGTTTTGTTCCTTCAGCGGTATCCGCTGCTAATCAAACTAGTCTCTATACAAACCTTGCTTCGTCAGTGATGGGCTTGGTTGGCCTAAGTCAAGTCATTTACACGCGTACCGGCTCGGATCTCAAGATTCAGCCAATTGGCACCGAGGCTGTGGAGCAGAGCACGATCAAGTATTACAGCGGCTACTTCGCCGATACGTGGCGTCTGAAACCGTCGCTGACTCTTAACCTTGGTCTCAGTTACATATACGAGACTCCTCCTGTGGAGAAAAATGGAGCACAAGTTGAGCTTGTGTTTCCGGATGGGAGTTTGGTCCACACAGACGCGTTCCTTGCTCAACGCAAGTCGGCGGCACTGGCTGGCCAGACATACGCTCCGATACTAGGATTTGAAACCACACAGAACCTGCACATGAAGTATCCGTACAAGCCGTTTTATGGTGGTCTCAGTCCCAGAATTTCTGCTGCTTGGACTCCAAGTTTTCGCTCGGGCTTTCTCGGCAAGCTTTTTGGCGAGAATAAGACGGTGCTTCGCGGTGGCTATGGGCGCTCTTTTGGACGCTTGAACGGTGTCAATCAGGTATTAGTTCCGCTGCTTGGACCAGGATTACTTCAACCTGTGACTTGCGGTTTCACACAAAGCAATGGGACGTGTGGCACGAGCAATAGCTTGGCCAACGTATTTCGCATCGGTCCCGATGGCTTGGTGGCGCCCTTATCTGCTCCTACTCAGACTTTGCCACAACCGTTCTTACCAGGAGTGATTCAAAACGGTGTGCAAAACGCTGTGGCGGGAGACTCCACGGTACTCGATCCGGACTACAAGCCGGAGAAAGTAAACAGTTTCGATTTCACTTTACAGCGCCAAGTATCCCGTAACCTTTCCTTTGAAGTTGGGTACATGGGTAAGCTTGCTACAAATATATTCCAACAGATTGACATCGATGCGGTGCCGTACATGACGACGCTCGGAGGCCAGAGTTTCGCGAACGCCTTTGGCAACGTTTGGAAGGCACTCTGCTCTCCAGGTGCAGGCGGCCGTTGCTCGCAGATCGATTTAGCCAATCCGACTGGTCTGAGCACGCCACCACCGGCCCTCGTCGCCTTAATCGCATCAGTTCCGGCCCAGCCATTTTTTGAGGCCGCATTAGGTGGATCCGGTTCGACATACTGTACCGGCTTCGCCAATTGTACGCAGGCATTACTCAATCAATCCGGCTTCCGCAACTTCGTTGGCGCTACACGCGTTTCAGAATTGTGGTCCTATCTCAATAACACAGGAACCTCGCGTGCAAATGGCACGCTGGGTTCATGGGTTCTGGGCCGCACAATGCTCAGCTCGCAGGCCACATCAATTAACACCACGACCAGTCTTGGCTTTTCGAACTACCACGCAATGTTTGCAACGTTGAAGTTGACTGATTGGCATGGCATTACGTCAATTACAAACTTCACTTATGGCAAAGCGTTGGGGACGGCTCAGATTGCCCAATACAACAGTTCGAATCAATTCCTGGACGTGTGGAATCCAAGAGCGAGCTATGGGCCACAGGTCTTCGATCTGCGGTTCATATTCAGTTCTGGTGTTACATATCGTCCGTCGATGTTCCGGAACCGGCCAGGCTGGACCGGCAAGCTGCTTGATGGCTGGTCCATCTCCCCATTCATCACAGCTCAGAGTGGCTTCCCAATCGGAATCGGTTACACGGAGGGAGGGAATTGTTCATCAGCCTGTCAAGGCTTTGGTCAGGTCGGAAACGTTTCCAGTTCATCCAGCGCGTTTGAGAGTGCCATTCCGCTCTCGCCTTATACAGGCGGCCACTCAGCACACTTTGGAGTTCCAGGCTCAAGTGTTACGTTGAACGGTGTGGCAATCAATGTGGGAACAAACAATACCAGCCAGCTCAATCTCTTCTCCGACCCAGCTTCAGTTCTTGCAAACTTCCGTCGCTGTGTTCTGGGAGTCGACACCAGCTGTGGCGCCACTGGTAATCTGCGAGGGTTAAACCGTTGGAATGTCGACGCGACAATTGCCAAGGACTTGAAATTCACTGAGCGAGTGGGCGCGACTTTCACACTGCAGTTTACAAATCTGTTCAATCACTTCCAACCCTCGGATCCCAGCAGTCTAAGTCTGACCAGTAACACGTCATTTGGGAGGATTACGACTGCGGTTTACGGAGCGCGTCAATTGGAGTTTGGTCTGCGGATTCACTTCTAAGAGAAGCGTAATTGAGCCTTAGGGAAAGGGACCGATTCATTCGGTCCCTTTTTTATGATCCCAATAATTACTACGAATCCCACTTGTGAGGATGGCGGGAGAGTTAGCGCCAACTGCATGAATAAATCACGCCTTCAGATTTTGCGATTGCGGTGAAGCGTTCCTCATATGGTTTCGCATACT
Organism: Blastocatellia bacterium; assembly: GCA_003175865.1. Lineage (GTDB taxonomy): Bacteria > Acidobacteriota > Blastocatellia > Pyrinomonadales > Pyrinomonadaceae > PSRF01. The sequence continues at coordinate 2,058 of PSRF01000023.1, read as the reverse complement.
CTTCCACTGAGCGTTTGATTTTGTTGAAGAGCCTGCAGTGGAAGCTTTCCTTTGCTACTCGATCACGCAGGTAGAGCATCGCGTTCGCCTCACCCCAGTATTCACGGTCTTCCCAAATCTGAACTGGATTGCCACCCATCTGACTTGCCAAGTCGACGAGGCGTGGATCATCAACATTGTGTCCATTGCTGAGGAGGATCTTGTTGTAGACAGGTGCCAGGCGTAGCTGAAGGTGATACAACGGCTCAGGTATGGTGCCGATTTTCATGACATGACCAAATTCGTGAGCAATCTTTGCCGCAGCCAACACATTCCCCGATATCAGTTTCTTCCTCTCGTAAGGCTCGAGCGCGTTCATGACTGGATAATAAACATCAGTGGGAAAGCCTTCATCGAGTTTGGCGCCGAGCGTCACGGTCGCAGCTATGAGTTCTCCAGATGAACTCCACTTATACTTGCCGGATCCGGCCCCGTTCTCATTATCTCGGCTTACGGTAATGGTTAGGAGAAGCCGGGAATGTTGCGCGTACAAATCCCATTGGGCCTTCCCAATGTCAGTCGAAAGAAACTCAGCCTTCCATTCTTGATATCGTTTCTTGTATGCATCGGGGATCTCTTCACGTATGCCGCCTGAAGGTGCAGGAACAGCGTCAAGCACGAGTGGATCGCCTGAATGACGGAGGGGAGTGTGCAGAGTTTTTTGCGCGTCGTACTTTGCAGAAACGGTCCCTGCAAAGAGCGTCGTAAGAATGACAAAGGCGTAGAAATTTCTAGACGACCGCATTGTGAGAGTCCTTCCTGATGTTATCCATCCTCTACTGACTTTGCCGCTTCTGCTTCACCGGACTCTTGCTCTTTAGGAACTCGCAGATGCCTGGCTTGGCAGAGGGGTTTTTCCAAACCGACTCATCTTCATATAGCACGCATTGCACCACACCTCTTTCGATGTACCGAGAATGCTGGCTGCTCCCGGAAGTCGGTGTGCCGATCACGCTAATTGGCGGTGTGCGCAAATCACCACGCAGCGTAGCCGTTTTACTTGTAAGAATCTTCGAGTATGTGAGGAACTGATGTCGCCCGATTTCGGAATTAAGGTTTGGATCGATGAATATGTAATCCCAGGCTATTCCTTCGATGGCTTTGGAGCCGACATTTTTGATCTTCATCGAGTAAACATAGAAAACGGGCAGTCGGCTGGGAGTCGCTGGAAAAGTTCCGCCCGCACTGTCAGCACTGCTTCGTGCAGCGGCAGTACGAGTAGCGTCGGAAGCCGCACTCGTGGAAGTACTGCTTGAAACGCGCGTTGATGGATCATTGAATGTGCCCCCAGTGGGAATTACTGAAGGGTCAAAATTACGAGGGAGTCGGACTTCTCGTTTCCAACGGAGCTTGATGATTTCAATACTGGAGGAGGCAGAGATATTTACTGTCGAGGATTCATTGGTTCCCTGCGCCGCTGTAGTGCTCGTAACCAAGAGCAGCCAGAGCAGAACGCCGCACAATCCGATTAGCCGCCCGACAAACGGATTAATGGACACGTCGAACGATCGCACTAAGAGTGTGGTGTTTCTGTATCGTGCCTTCATGTGAGTAAAACGAGGTCCTTAATATACTCCCGTTTAAGCACACATGATACGAATTTTGGGATTGCCTAGATTGTAAGGGGCGGGCCGCCTTTTTTGGACCAACAAAGGCAATTTTACGGGCGGCCCATGTAGAGCCGCCCCCCCTACGATTCACTAAAAACACCCAGAAGTGTGATCGGTAGTTTGCTTGCGCGAATCGCACGAACCAGATCTACTGGATCGATCCAAAACGGAGCTTGTACTCAGGTGAGTTCAAGAACCCGTTTGTCATTGTCCGAGAGTCATTCGGATGCGCGTTTAGATACGTAAGCCATGCGTTGTATCCTGCTGGTTCCGGCTTGCGTCGCAAGTAGCCGTAGTACTGCATCGCTACAAATGCCTGGTTAAACTCGAGATTGAAAACCTCATCCGAGTCTGCAATGGCTCGCACCACTTGTGCACGCGTCAGAGTGGTAGCGTTAAGCCGATTCGT
>PSRF01000414.1 GCA_003175865.1 Blastocatellia bacterium | reverse complement strand
TGACGCCGACCGACGTGATTGGCTCCAAGATCGCGAGGCTGAACGATAACTGCGGCAACCTCGTTCAGATCACGCAGCTGATGCGCTTGTGATGTGGAGTTCACGCGTTCTTTCTGCCCACATCAAGATCTAGAAGGAATGCTCTTTAGAGTCATAATTTCATCGGAGGACTTATGCGATTTCTTGTGAAAGTAAATATACCTGTCGAGTCGGGGAACGCGGCGGCCAAAACCGGAAAGCTCGGCACAACCATCCAGTCCATCGTGACAGATCAGAAACCCGAGGCGGTGTATTTCACTGATGACAATGGTCAACGGACAGCGTTTCTTTTCCTGGACATGCAGGACGCATCGCAGATTCCAGCGATCGCTGAACCGTGGTTACTTGCATTCAATGCCAGCATTGAAATCCATCCCGTGATGGTGCCGGAAGACCTACAGAAGGCTGGTGGTGCTATCGAAGCGGCCGTCAAGAAATACAGCTGACAGCGACAGAGTACAAGCGCGTCATCGCTGGCGCTCTCTTTGGCTAATCATTTACCGTCAGAGATTGCCGACGATGCAATTCCTTAATCAGTGGTAGTTAAAGCCAAACAGTGCCGATTTCGACTGTTTACTTCCGACCATCGGTCAGTGCTCTTCTTATCAGGCGTGTGGCAGTCCAACGCGGCGCGACAAATCTGCAAAACGCTGATCGGAGCGCAACGGATCGAACATTGGTTCGACGTTGAGCAACACCAGAATGAAATCTCGTTCATCGTAGGCCTTATCCAGGAAAACAAACGCTTGCGTCTTGTCTCCAAGTGCGCCGTAGATGGCCGCAATCACGGTCGGAGCGACATGCTTGTGCTCCGAGAGGCGCTTTAGTTTTTCAACTATCTTCAGTGCTTCATCACGCTTTCCGGACAGTGCATAGGCGCGTGCGAGTTCTGCCGGTTCGTCGGGACTGTCGCCTGAGAGTGGAATTGCGATCTGAAATTCGGCGATCGCCTCGGGATATTTTCCTTGGGCCATAAAAGTACGGCCCAGTGCCCAGTGCGTAAAGCCTGAGTTTGCGTCAATCTCCAATGCTTTCCGGTATTGCTTGATTGCCTCATCGTACTGGCGCTGGTGATAAAGCACCTCTCCGATTGCCGCGGTTTTTTCCAGCGAGAGCGGATCGAGTTCCAGTGCGCGCTTCATCTCGCTGAGGGCGTCGTCAAATCGACTCAAGGCCGTTAAGCAATAAGCATTTGTTTTGTGTGCGTCAGCATAACCTGGACTGATCGCGAGAGCGCGCTGGAATTCTTGCTGAGCCGCTGCGAAATCCCAGTCAAAGGAAAACTTGACGACTGCCAGCGCAGAATGCGCTTCAGCCAAACTCTCATCAAATTTGAGCGCCTTCTCCGCTGCCTCTCTTGCCTTGGGAAAGGCGTCTCTTGATGCCAGTGCATCGAAGCCGCCCAGCGCGTTATAAGCATCGGCCAGTCCAGCGTAGGCGAGTGCATAATTTGGATCTTTGTCGATCGCCTGTTGAAAATAATCGCGCCCTTTGAAGAAACCGTCATCCGTTAGTCGGTTCAATTGATAGCGACCCTTCAGGTAAAACTGATAAGCGTCGCGATCTTCGGTATGGCGTTTGGTCAGCCCGCGTTGCTCTTCATTGGTCAACGTTAGTGCCAGCGCGGCCGCCACCCGCTCTGAGATTGAATCCTGAACCGTAAAGATGTCAGTCATCTTTTCATCGAACTGGCTTGCCCACATCGGCGTTCCATCTGCGACCCGCAACAACCGCACTGTTACACGGATCTTTTCCGTGGCACTCTGAATCTGTCCGTCCAACACCGCGTCGACGCGTTGCTCGCGACCGGCGGCAATCGGATCCTGCTCAAGAGCCGTGTACTTGCGGACAGCACTGATCGGACGCACGTTGATCTCGCGAATGTTACTGAGTCGTGCGATCAACGTGTCAGCCATTCCCATCTCGAGCGATTCATCCCGAGCGTCAGCAAGCAACGGTTTGAAAGGTAGGACAGCGATCGACCTGATCTGAGGAGTGTCGTTTGATGGAGCGCGCTTGATCCAGAAGTAGTAAGCCGTAATGCCAAGCCCGAGCACCACACCAAAAGTGATTAACCCAGCAAGCGCGCGATTGTGAGCGCCCACTTTTTTGGAGACACTTACCGCCGTCGGAATCTGCGGTGTCAGTTCTTCAGCGTCTGTCGCTCTCTCTTGATCCATAATGCTTTGGGATGGTGCGGAGGGTTCTTCACGTCGTAAGTCGCCGACAAAACGATACCCACGTCCAGGAATTGTCACGATGAAGCGGTGGTCGGCCGCTTTTTCTCCCAAGACCTTTCGCAACTGAGCCATCGTCACAGTCAGATTCGCGTCTTCAACAATCTGATCCGTCCAGACACGTGCCATCAATTCTTCTTTGCTTAGCTCGTGGCCCTCACTCTCTATCAAGGCCAACAATAAATCGAATGCCTTGGAGCTAAGTTGCACGGTGCGACCTTCGCGCAGCAGCACGCGGCGATGTGGATCGACCGTGAACCTATCAAAGCTATAAGTCGTGCGCGTTTCTTCAACCATTCGTGTGATTTCTAAGACTTTGGAAAACTTTGGCCTAATTAAAGACTTTTTGCCGAGCGTGAGGACAGGATGCTACTCGGATTTACTAAAGGAGTCTGTGAGCCTCCGATGTTAACAGACGATTCAAGATGAGACCAACCATTTCCATAAATACAAAGAAAGCAGGAAAGCATGAAAATCCGAAATAGAATCACAGTCGTTACGGTTACGATTGCGGTGTTTCTTGTCTCCAGCGATCGAATTCGACCGGTGAATGCCAAAAAGGCATCGCCCTCAGGTACCGTGACTGCCATCGCGCCGAGGTCCAACAGCGAGCCAGCCATTTCTGTTGTCGTTGATGGTCTTCACAGTCCGAGAGGTTTGGCATTTGGCCCCGGTAACATCCTCTATGTTGCTGAAGCGGGGGATGCAGACCATGCCGGTTCAATCATCGAAGTTCGCAATTCGATGTCGCAAAATCCTGATGCACGCACCATCGTCGAAGGCTTGCCTACGATCGGCGATGAAGGTGAGTTCATCGGAGTCGATGGCATATCCGTACTTGGCCGCGGTGCGAACTCCGCGATCTACGCCATCATGGGGCTGTCGCCCCAGGGTACGGGCAATAATGTTTTTGGAAATCTGTTCAAGATCGATTCAAAGGGAAGTACCGAGAACTTGACCAATGTAGGCAGTTACGACTTTCAGTGGACGGGTGATCACAGTTATCTATGGGAGGAATTTCCTGACGCCAATCCTTACGGCGTCTTAGCAGTCCCAGGGCACATATACGTTGCCGACGCTGGCGCGAACACACTCAATGAGGTGTTGGCCGATGGCAGCGTACGCGTGCTTGCATATTTTCCAAACGAGGTCATTCGAGACGCAATACCCACGTGCGTTGCTCAAGGTCCGGACGATGCTCTTTACATCGGCACGCTAGCGCTAGTCGACACATTCGTCTTTGGACCATCAGCCAAGGTTTATCGTGTCGATCCGACGCAGGTAAATCTGAATGATCCAAGCGCTACACCAATGACGCTCTGGGCGTCCGGATTGTGGCCGATCAATGGCTGTACTTTTGGTTCCGACGGAAGTTTCTACGCGTCACAGCTCTTCACGAATCCAGACATCAACAATGATTTCGACCATCCGCAGGGTGATGTGGTGCAGATCCCGTTTTCCAATCCGAGCGTTCATGCGTTTTTGACGGGTGGAACGCTTTCATTTGCCGGCGGCGTCGCCGTCAGCCCGAATGGGAACGTCTTTGTTTCCGATGGAACGGCGTTCGTGCCGGAAGGAAGAGTAGTGAGGTTGTCTTCTCATTAGTAGTTAGTCTAGACGTGCCCACGCGCCTCAGCGCATGAGCATTTTCTCACTGCCGTGAAGATGTGAAGCCCAATGAAACGAAACCGCAAAACGATTGCGTCCGTATTGCTGCTCGTTCTCTGCGCGTTTGTATCGGCGAGAGGTGAAGGAGTTGACGATTACATTCAGGCACGCATGTGTGAGTTACACATTCCTGGCCTCTCGCTTGCGGTTGTGCGCAACGGTCGGATTGTCAAAGCAAATGGCTACGGCGTTGCTAATCTCGAGCAGAACAGTCCAGCGACGCCACAGACCGTCTATGAAATCGGATCGATGACCAAGCAGTTCACCGCAACTGCAATCATGATGCTGGTTGAAGAAGGCAAGGTTCACCTCGACGACAGCATAACAAAATATTTTCCCAATGCGCCGGAGGCGTGGCAGCCGATTACGATTCGCCATCTTCTGTCGCATACGTCGGGTATACAAAACCACGTGGCCGTGCCGGGTTATCTCGGCTCTTTCAAAACGAATCTGTTGATGGAGTCGACACCCGGACGTGAAGAGTTGCTGAGCATGTTTTTCAAGCTGCCACTCGAGTTCCAACCAGGCGACACGTGGTCCTACGACAACACAGGCTATTACTTGCTTGGTCTTGTAGTTGAAAAGGTCAGCGGCGAGTCTTTCTGGCAATTCCTGAGCGAACGAATCTTTCGTCCAGTGGGCATGAGGGCGACGCACAACACCGACGTGCGTCCACTAGTAGCGAATCGTGCCGCAGGTTACCAATGGGTAAGCGGCGCGTTCGAGAATCGTCCTGTGCTAGCGCCATTCATCGCTTTCTCGGCGGGAAGCATTCTTTCAAGCGTCGAAGATTTGGCCCGGTGGGACGCTGTGCTTTACACCGAGAAGTTGTTGAAGACATCAAGCCTTGAACAGATGTGGACCGCAACCAGAACTAACGAAGGCGCGGCAGCTTCCTTCAACTACGGTTTCGGATGGTTCGTGGATAGTTATCACGGTCATCACTTCGTGCAACACAGCGGTGGTACACCTGGCTTTTCATCGGTTATCTATCGCTTCCTGGATGACAAGCTAACAATCATCATTCTGACGAATCACTCAGACATGATCATCGATCAACTGGCCATCGACATTGCAGGCATGTACGTTCCAGCCCTGGCACGGCCGCAAGTCAAACCTGATCATGATCCCCAAACTTCGATCAGATTAAAGGAAATAACCTCTCACCTCTTGAATGGTAGTTTCGACAACGCGGAATTCGCGAAGCCAATGCAAGTCTTCCTAAGCACTGCTACACGCAAAGCTTTCTGGCAATGGGTAGGTTCACACGGGGCGTTACGGTCGTTCGTCTACTATGATCGTGAAAAAGTAGAAGAGGGTAGCATCGTCCGTTATCGATTGGTCTTAGGCGACAGTGGATATTTGCTTTCGTTTAGAGTTGGGGACGATAAGCGGATAGAGCAAATCTACTGGTGGTAGATTTCATAGCCCAACGCTTGAGCTTGTAAAAGCTATTCTCGGGTTAGGCTTTCCTGGTCGCGAACTGTTCTTGTCTCGGAGATACTACAGGTTTTTCTGTTTCGAAAAGATTCGCGGTAGCACAGCGCCCTTTTGAGTACGATTACGTTGTAGTCACTGTTGGAGACCTTTGTAGCGATCCACGTTAAACGTCGACCTCGTTCTCCGTACGAGGCCAGAACCAGAACGGTAAGAGC